>DATAIY010000445.1:0-23075 GCA_036262475.1 Solirubrobacterales bacterium | reverse complement strand
GGCGCCAGCTGGGGTGGGCCGGTCGCCAGTCCAGATCCCGCTTTGCCTTCGCGTTCGAAGCGCCCCTCACCTCGGTCATCATGACCGCTGCCGCCTCACCGGCGAGCAGCCGCCCGAGCCAGCGGGGGACGCGCCGAGGAGGCTTCGCTCCCAGCTCGAGGGCGAGCGCAGGCAGCCACTCGGCGACCGGCGCCGGCTCGTCGTCGACGACCTTGTAGACACCCCGATGCCCGCGCGCAAGCGCCGCGACGGTCGCCTCGGCCGCGTCTTCTATCTGGACGAAGGACCAGACGCCGGCACCGTCGCCGACGATTGGGAAGCGGCGGCGGCGGATCATCTCGAAGTGCTCGCCGCCAGGGGCCATCGCGGTGCCGGGGCCGTAGAAGCCGCCGTAGCGAAGGGCGATCCCCTCGGTCCACTCGGCGCCGGTCACCGCCTCCTCCAGCCGCCCGATCGCCTCCAGCGTGCGGCGCATCGACTCCACCGGCGTCGGGTCGAGCGGATCCTCCTCCGTCTTCACTGGGCCGCCGACGCGGGCGAAGGGCCAGCCAGCGTAGCTCTGGGCGACGAAGCGGTGCACGCCGACGGCTCGGCCGGCCAAGAGCAGGTGGTTGGTGGCGTCCGTCCGCAGCCGATTGGTCGACTCGAAGTCGCGGTCGAAGTGGCGCATGTCGAGCGAGCCCGAGAGCGCCTTAAGCTCGTGCACGATCGCCTCCGGCTCGGCTTCGGCGACCGCGTGGGCGACCTGATCGGGCTCGAGCGCGTCGGCGATGACCGTGTTCGCGCCGAGGGCGGTGATCGCGTCGCGCTTGCCCGGGCTCCGCGTCATTCCCACCACCTCGTGACCCGCCGCCACCAGCCGCGGGACCAGCTGCCTGCCGAGCGCTCCGTCGGCGCCGGCTACCAGGACCTTCATGACTTCTCCTCCCGTCGGGTTCACCAAAGAGACGAGATGGACCCGCGACCCGTGACAAGCGGCCGGCCGGCGAATCGGCCGGCGGCGCGCTGGTCTAGATAGACTCGCCGCGATGAGCGAGGTGATCGAAGAGGGGTTCAAGGAGGGCGACAAGGTCTGGGTTGAGGACGCCAACGGCACCCATCACCCCGGAATCTTCGTCGGCAACAACGAAGCCGCCGGCTGGTTCGGCGGCGGCCCCAGCGCCTACGTCGCCCATCCCGAGGCTCACCAGGCCGAGGTCGTCTCGATCTTCCGCATCACCCCTCGCGACGAGTAGCGTCGAACCGCCCGTCGGTGGGCCGATTTCCGCTGAATAGACGGGTTTTCGTCCCGTCGACCGAGAGAATCCTGGGTCGTGTCGATTTTGGGGAAGGCTGATCGTCGTCCGAGTGAGGCGGCGCGAACCGGCCGGCCCCAATGACTGGGCGAGGAGAAATCGCATGCGATTCATGATGCTCATGTACCCCGGTATGCAGGAAGATGAGTGGGCTCCGTCGCCCGAGCACGTCGCCGCGATGCCAGTACAACGACGAGTCGCGCAAGGCCTCGCCAAGCTCGGTCGCGGCGAGGAGGCTGAGGCCGAGTTCCGACGCGCTGCCTCGCTCGCCGCCAACGAGCGGGAGCGCGAGCTCCTGCTCAAGCGCGCGGCTGAGTGCGGGCCGCCTGGCTGAGCCTGCGCATCCCGTCGACCTCGAGGCGCAGCATCCGCCAGTCGTCGAGCCGGGTGGCGCCGAGCTCGTCGTAGAAGCGCAGCGCCGGCTCATTCCACTCCAGAGCGCACCATTCGAGCCGCACCTGACCGCGATCGAGTGCGAGCTTGGCGAGGTACTCCATCACCGCCCGGCCGACACCCCCGCGGCGGTGCTCGGGGCGGACGTAGACGTCCTCGAGCCAGATCCCGGAGCGGCACTCGAAGGTGGAGAAGGTGGTGAAGAAGATCGCGTAGCCAACTGCCTCGCCGGCGGCCTCGACGATCAGCGCCTCGGCCGCCCGCTGCTCGAACAGGGAGCGCCGCAGGATCTCCGGATCGCCACTGACCTCGTCGCTGAGCTTCTCGTACTCGGCAAGCGCGAGGATCAGCCCGAACAGCAGGTCGGCATCGGCTTCCGTCGCCGGCCGGATCCGGGTGTCATCGCCGCTCGCCACCGCAGGCGACTGTATCCGCCCCGCGCCTCTACGCTCCGATCCCGTGGAAACGATCGACCAGCTGCTGGCGAACAACCGGGCCTTCGCCAACTCGCTTCCCGACAAGCACCTCGACGTCCAGCCCAGCCGCCGCCTGGCGATCGTCACCTGCATGGACTCCCGCCTCGACGTCTTCGCCGCGCTTGGCCTCAGCGACGGCGAGGCGCATGTGCTTCGCAATGCCGGCGGCGTGATCACCGACGACGTGATCCGCTCGCTGGCCGTTTCCCAGCGCCGCCTCGGGACGACCGAGGTGATGCTGATCCACCACTCCGACTGCGGCATGCAGACCCTCACCGACGACGGCTTCCGGGCCGAGCTCGAGGAGGCGACCGGCGTCGCCCCGGCCTTCGCGATCGAGTCCTTCCGCGACGTCGAGGCGGACGTGCGGCAGTCGATCCGTCGCGTCCGCCGCTCCACCTTCATCCCCCACCGCGAGCGCGTGCGCGGCTTCGTCTACGACGTCGACACCCACCGCCTGGACGAGGTAATCGTCGACGACGAGGATTGAAGCGGCCTCAGTCCCGTCCTCTGCGACGATGGCGCGATGGCGGACGTGGATGCCGATCGCTGGCGCCGGAACCTTCAGGACGAGGTCGACAGCGCCGAGCTGTACAGGCGCGTCGCCGAGATCGAGGAAGACGAGCGGCTGGCGCAGGTCTACCGCCAGCTCGCCGAGGTCGAGGAGCGCCACGCCGATTTCTGGCGCGGCCGGCTGCGCGACGCCAACGAGGCCATTCCGGCGCGCCGCATCGGTTGGCGAACGCGGCTGTTGGCCTGGATGGCGCGGCGGGCCGGCACCGGCTTCGTGCTACCGACGATCAACGCGATGGAGCAGGCCGACGCCGGCTCCTACGACGCCCAGCCGGAGGCGGCGGGGACTGCGTTGCCGGCAGAGGAGCGCTCCCACGCGCGCCTGCTGCAGGCGATCGGCGAGGGTGAGCAGGGCGGGCTGCAGGGCCCCTCGCTGGCCCGGCTCGAGGGTCGCCACCGCGCCGCCAGTGGCAACTCGCTGCGGGCGGCGGTGCTCGGCGCCAACGACGGGCTGCTCTCCAACTTCAGCCTGGTGATGGGCGTCGCCGGGGCTCAGCTCGGCCACAGCGAAATCCTCATCACCGGGCTGGCCGGCCTGGTGGCCGGCGCGGGCTCGATGGCGATGGGCGAGTGGATCTCGGTGATGAACGCCCGTGAGCTGTTCAGCCGCCAGATCACGATCGAGCGCGAGGAGCTCGAGGCGATCCCCGAGGAGGAGCGCGAGGAGCTGGCGTTGATCTACCAGGCGAAGGGCCTTCCGGCCGACCAGGCCGGGGAGCTCGCCGACCGGCTGATGGCCTCCCCCGAGCAGGCGCTCGACACGCTCTCGCGGGAGGAGCTGGGAATCGATCCGGACGAGCTCGGCGGCTCAGCGAGCGCCGCGGCCGGCACCTCCTTCGTCCTCTTCGCGATCGGCGCGACGGTCCCAATCCTCCCCTTTCTCTTCCTCGGCGGAGCCCTTGCGATCCTGGTCAGCGCCGCTTTCTCGGCGGCTGCGCTGTTTGGGATCGGGGCGTTGATCACCCTGATGACCGGTCGCGGCGTGCTCTTCTCCGGCGGCCGCCAGGTCCTGGTCGGGGTCGCGGCCGCGGGGTTGACCTTCGGCCTGGGTACCCTGATCGGCGGCGGACTGGGCTGATCGCAGTTAGTACAACCACTGTTGACTGCGGATCCGCCGGGACCGGGTATAGTCTCGAGCCGTGGTAACCGCGGCCCTATTCGATCTGAGTCACCCGGCTCACTATTTGCACTGGCATTTCTTCCAAATGTCGGTCGCGAACGTGATCGTGATCCTGCTGATGATCGCCGTATTCATCCTCGCGATCCTGCTGCCGTTCCCCAAGCGGCGGCATGAACCATGAGTGAGGGCGGGCCGGACTCCGTCTCCCCGGAGGAGCGGAAGATGTGGACCACCTGGGTGCGGGAGCGGGCCGTCGCCACCCTGCCGCCGGAGAAGCTTCTGCCCGACCGCCAGCCGTCGTACGTGTCTTCCTGGATCTACGTCTTCGGGGTGGCGACGATCGCGGCGCTGATCGTCATCATCGTCTCGGGGATGATCCTCGGCCTGAAGGGGCCGGAATGGTGGCATGTGACCGGCATCGGGCGGTTCTTCAACGGCATCCACCTCTGGTCGGTCGAGCTCTTCTTCTTCGCGATGGTCGTCCACCTCTGGGGGAAATTCTTCATGGCAGCCTGGCGCGGTGGCCGCGGGCGGACCTGGGTCACCGGTGCCGTCACCTTCCTGGTCGCGATCGGCGCCGCTTTCACCGGCTACCTCTCGCAGCAGAACTTTGATTCCCAATGGATCGCCAGCGAGGGCAAGGACGGGCTCAACTCGGTCGGGATAGGTTCCTTCTTCAACGTCGTCGACTTCGGCCAGATGTACACGTTCCACGTGATCCTGTTGCCAGTCGTTGTGGTGGCGCTGATGGTCGGCCACATATTGCTGGTGCGCCGGACCGGCGTAGTTCCCCCCTACCCCGCGCGAACGTCCAAACCGGCGCCGTCCCCCTCTCCCGCCGCGGCGCCAACCCAGGGCCAGGGTGGGGCGCCATGAACAGCCCCGGCGCGCCACCCGCCACGCCCGACGACAGAGCCCCCTGGCCGGGGCCGTTCGTCCGCTACGACCTCGTCAAGGAGTTCGTCGTGGCCCTTGCGCTGATCGCCGGCCTGACCGTCGTCCTCACCATCCTCTTCTCCTCGCCCGACGACACGCCGACGACGATCCAGAGCTGGTCGCAGGCCGACCCCGGCGACTTCCTCACCACGGCCGTGACCGAGTTGAACGGGACCAGCGAGATCGCCACCTACGGCCCTCCCTACAACAACACCTCGGGCTCGGCTCAGAAGATCGGTCCGATCTCCCTCCAGGAAGCGGCCGGGGTGAAGATCCCGATCGACACGGCCCAGAGCTATGTGATCGAACCGCTGAAGGAGATCCCGGCGGACCCGCGGCTGAAGGTCGCGCTGGCCGCCTATGAGGCCGCGCCTCAGAAGCTCCAGGAAGCCTGGACCACCGCCTATGAAGAAGCCGTTCCCAACGTTCGGGTGGTGCGAGGCGTCCCCGTACTGCCCGCCGGTCGCTACGGGCCGGTGGCGCCGATGATGTCGGCTCTTCTCGCCCTCGCCCAAAGTGGCGGCCTCGACGGCGCCCTGGTCGCCGGCAACCATCGCTTCTATGAGACGAACTACACCAAGCCGCTGCTCTTCCTCTCGGCCGGCGGCTACTTCGAGGAACGCGCCGAAGGCCAGCACCTGCTCGGCACCCAGTGGGGAATGATGAACGAGACCGGCAGCTACCCAGGGCAGGTCTGGCTCTGGCTCTACACCTTCTGGTACCAGGTCGAACCGTTCAAGGAATCCCCCAACGCCGACGCCCTGGTCTTCGCCCTGATGGGCATCCTCAGCCTCGCCTTCATCTGCATCCCCTTCATCCCGGGCCTGCGGACTCTGCCTCGCCACCTCGGTGTCCACCGAGCGATCTGGCGAGATCACTACCGCGACGTCGAGAGCTGAGTCACAGCCGGGAACCCGGTGCGGCTCCGGCGGGAGCCTGGACTGCCCCCGTGCCCACGACCGCTCCCTACGGCTCCTGGCGCTCGCCGATCGACCCGACGCTGGTCGCCCGCGCCGGTCGGCGACTGGGGGCAACGTCAATCGCCGAGGACGACGCGGTCTGGTGGGCGGAGGGGCGCCCCACCGACGGCGGTCGGGTGGTGCTGATGCGCCGTCCCGACGGTGGCGGGGCCGAAGAGGTGACGCCCGGGGGCTTCTACGTGCGGACCCGGGTCCACGAGTACGGCGGCGGGGCGTGGCACCTCGCCGGCCCCGATCTCGTCCTCTTCGTCAACTTCGCCGACCAGCGGCTCTACCGGCAGCGCCTCGGAGAGGCGCCGGTGGCGATCACGGCGGAGCCGGAGACGAGCGGCGCCCTGCGCTACGCCGACTGCCGGGTAACCCCGGATAATCGCACCGTGATCTGCGTGCGCGAGGTGCACGGCGAGGGCGAAGCCGAGAACCAGATCGTTTCGCTGCCGATCGACGGCGGCGCCGAGCCGACGGTGCTCGCCTCGGGACGCGACTTCTACTCCTTCCCGCGGATCAGTCCCGACGGAGTCCAGCTCGCCTGGACCTGCTGGGACCACCCCAACATGCCCTGGGACGGAACCGAGCTCTGGCTGGCGCCGCTCGGGGACAGCGGCGACGCCCGCCTTCTCGCCGGCGGGGCGGCCGAGTCGATCTTCCAGCCCGAGTGGAATCCGGAGGGCCGGCTGCACTTCGTCTCCGACCGCAACGGCTGGTGGAACCTCTACCGCGCCGAGGGGTCGGCGGTCGAGCAGCTCAGCGACGAGGAAGCCGACATGGCCCATCCGCAGTGGCTGTTTGGCGGTTCCACCTACGCCTTCCTCGCCGACGGGACGATCGCCTGCGTCCGCTGCGCGGGCGGCGAGGAACGCCTCTTCGCGCTCGACCCAGGTGCCTGGGGGCTGCGCGACCTCGGCCTCCCCTTCACCTCGTTCGGCTATCCGTCGCTCTCCGCCGCCGGAGCCAAGCTCGCCTTCGCCGCCGCCAGCCCGGAGAGCGAGACCGCGATCGTCCTGCTCGACACCGCCAGCGGCGGAATCGAGACGGTGCGTGCGGCCAGCGAGGAGACGGTCGACCCCGCCTACGTCTCGGTCCCGCGAGCGATCGAGTTCCCCACCAGCGGCGACGAGACCGCACACGGCTTCTACTACCCACCCGCCAACGCGGACTTCGCCGGCCCGCCGGGTGAACGTCCACCGTTGATCGTCCAGAGCCACGGCGGCCCCACCTCCCACGCCACCCCGGCGCTCGACCGCGAGTTCGCCTTCTGGACCAGTCGCGGCTTCGGCGTCGTCGACGTCAACTACCGCGGCTCGAGCGGCTACGGTCGCGCCTACCGCGAGCGCCTGCGCGGCGCCTGGGGGGTCGTCGACACCGAGGACTGCGTCGCCGCCGCCCGCTTCCTGGCCGAGACCGGCGAGGTCGACGGCGAGAGGCTGGCGATCCGCGGCGGCAGCGCCGGGGGCTACGCGACCCTCTGCGCGCTCGTCTTCCACGACGACTTCGCCGCCGGCGCCAGCTACTACGGAGTCGCCGACACCGAGACGCTCGCCCGCGACACCCACAAGTTCGAGTCCCGCTACCTCGACGGCCTGATCGGGCCCTATCCTGAGCGGGCCGACCTCTACCGCAGCCGCTCGCCGATTCACTTCGTCGAGCGGCTGCGGGCGCCGGTGATCCTCTTCCAGGGCCTCGAGGACGAGGTCGTGCCGCCGAGCCAGGCGGAGACGATGGTCGCGGCGCTGAAGGCGAACGGCGTCCCCCATGCCTACCTCGCCTTCGAGGGCGAGCAGCACGGCTTCCGCCGCTCGGAGACCGAGATCCGCTGCCTCGAAGCCGAGCTCTACTTCTATGGGCGCATTCTGGACTTCGAGCCCGCCGACGACCTCGATCCGGTCGAGATCGTCGGCGCCTAGCCCGGGTTAGGCGGGCGCGGCCAGTGGGTATACCGAACCCGATGACCGCCCTCACCACGCTCCGCTTCGCCGACCTCGACAACCACCTCGAGGATTTCGGCGGCGAGTTCTACATGGGTCGCCAGGCGCTCGAGTCTCCCCAGATCGGCGTCACCTGGATCCGGCTGCCGCCGGACATCTCGACGCAGGGCGACAAGGGTCACTTCCACGACGATCAGGACGAGGTCTACGTCGTCATCTCCGGCGGGCCGGTCGAGTTCAAGATCGAGGAGGAGACCACGAGCCGGGGCGCCGGCGAGGCGATCAGGATCGACGCCGGAGCCCTCCACGCGCTTCGCAACACCGGCGAGGAGGCGCTGATCATCGCCGCCTCGGGACAACTGCCCGAGGGCGGCGACGACTCGCACCCTGTCGACCGCTTCGCCCCCGGCTGGTAGGCGCGGGGACGCCGGCGGTTATTTCCTCGCGCTGGCTTTTTTGGCGCTTTTCGGTTTACGCAAAGCCGTCGCTTTTTTCGAGCTCTTCGCCCTAGGCGACGCGGTCGCTTTTTTCGAGCTCGGCGCTTTGGCCGAAGCCGGAGCTCCTTTTGCCACCGGGCGTTTGCGCGAAGCGGAGGCTTTCGCCGGACGCCGCTGGGCGCTCGGGACCTCCTCCAGTGCGACCGCGTTGGAGAGCGACTTGATCTGGCCCTCGAGGAACTTCGCCATCCGTTCCTCCTCGCGGCGGATCTCGCGCGCCAGTTTCGCCGTCACTTTGTCGCCGACCTTCGCGGCGAACGTCTCCAGCGCCAGGTAGGTCGAGATCTCCTCGTGCTCGTTGGAGTACTCGGTCTTGGCGTTCTTCAGCATCTTCTCCTGCTCACCGCCGCCGCGAATCGCGTGCAGCGGGGCCTTCGCCGCCGCCATCGTCTTCGCGACCACGGTCTGCACCGCGTGCCCGCCGCCGCCGAGTTTCTTGATCCGGCGCTCCAGCGCTTTGGCGTGTCCTTTGGTCTCGCGCAGGTGCTGTTTGAGGCGTTCTTTGTAGGGCGCCTTGGTGGTCATCTCGATGTGGGCCAGCAGGGCGCTCTCCAGCTCCCGCTCCTTGCCGTAGGCCTCGTTCATGTACTGGACGAGCTTTGAATCGCGCTCGTTCGGATCGCTCATTGCTGTATCTCCCTTTGTAATTCTTTCGCCGCCGGTTACCCAGCGGCTTGGACACGAAACCGGTATCTCAGCTGAGGAGGCAGTTTTTCGAGCCGCCCTTGGACTTCCCCTTTGCGGGGAAGGCGTGGGCCAGCGCCTGGGCGATCAGCTGGGCACGGGCGGCGTAACCGGGCGAGGTGAAGTGGATGCCGTCTTCGATGAACCATTCTTTCTTGACGTCCGCGGCCCAGTTGTAGACGCGCATGTTTGAGTACGCGGCACAGGCGGTGACCAGTTCTTCGTCCCACTTTTCCATGTTTTCGGCCGAGTAGGGATCGCCCGCTTCGACGATCGATTTGACGTTGACCCACAGCACCGGTTCGTCGCCGATGATCGCCATCATCTTGTCGATCCGTTCGCGCTCGCCAACGTTCGAGCCGGCGGCGACGTTGGCCGCCTCGTTGGTACCGAGCGCCAGAACCCAGCACCCTTTGAAGCCTTCGTTTTTCCAGGCTTCGGCGACTTCCTGCGCGTTCGGTTCGCCTTCGAACCGCTCTTCGATCGAGCGCGCGCCGGATACCTCCATGTGCACGTCTTTGACGCCGACTTCCCCGTAACGGGCTTCGATCCGCTGGCCCGCGATCGGCAGGTATTCGGCCGAGTCGAGGCCCTCCGAGGTCGAGTCGCCGATGGTGACTACCGCTTTGCAGGAGGATTTGGTCGATGACGCCGCCTGCTGGGGCGTCAACGGCGGCGGCTTGGTGGTCCCTTTCGCCGTCGCTTCGGCGACCCGGATCTGGTTGCCTTCGACACTCGCCGCGTTCACTCCCGCCATCCCCGCCGCGGCGGGGATCAGCACCAGCGCGGAGGCGATCAGCGCAGCGCGACCCTGGGGCGAGAAGCTTCCCCAGTCCCAGCCCCGCTGCCGCCGCCGCGCCAGGAAACGCCCGAGCGCGCCATGGCGGATCGGCTCCTCGACGAATTTCCACGACAGCGCCGCGAGGCCGAAGATCGCCGCCACCTGGAGGATGTCGCGCAGCAGGTCGGTCCCTTTGGCGCCATCGGGCGTGGTCAGGACGATGATCGGGGTCTGCCAGAGGTAGATGCCGTAGGAGCGGACCCCGATCCAGCGCAGCGGCCGGGCCCCGAGCACGTTGCCGAGTCGGCAGGCGGGGTGGGCGAGCGGCGCCAGGACAAGGACGGTTGCGAGCGATAGCAAGACGAATCCGCCCTGGTAGAGGAACGAGGAGTACTGACCGGTGCGCCAGATCATGATCGCGATGATCAGCAAACCGAGCACCCCCAGCCCGTCGAGCGTGTTGCGGGCGCCGAGGGTGATCCGCCGGCTGAGGCGCCGACTCGGCCAGACCATCGCCAGCGCCGCTCCGAACAGCAGCCCGCCGGCGCGGGTGTCGGTGCCGTAGTAGATGCGCGAGGGGTCGAGGCTCGGGTGGTAGAGGATCGCCATCAGGATCGAAGAGGCGACCGCCAACCCCAGGGTGAGGAGGGCGAGTCGGGGCCGGACGCCCGACGCCAGCGGGCGCTCGCGCACGATCTTGACTCCGAGCAGCAGCAGGAACGGCCAGACGATGTAGAACTGCTCCTCGACCGAGAGCGACCACAGGTGGTTGAGCGGGCCTTCCGGCGCGAAGCGGGCGAAATACGAGACATTGCCGAATATCTGCTGCCAGTTGTTGACGTAGAAGACCGCCGATACCACGGCCTTGCGGAACTGGTCGGGCTGCGCGGGGCCAAAGATGGTCACCCATGCGGTGACGATCGCCACCATCAGGAACAGGGCCGGCAGCAGGCGCCGGGCGCGCGCCAACCAGAAGCGGCCGAGTTTGATGTGACCGCGGGCCGAGAACTGCGCCAGCAGCAGGTCGGTGATCAGGTAGCCGCTGAGCGTGAAGAAGATGCCGACGCCGAGCAGCCCGCCGGGAGCCCAGCCGAAGTTGAGATGGAAGGCGATGACGGCGAGGACGGCAATCGCTCGCAACCCGTCGAGCCCGGGCATGTAGCGCTGGTTGCGCTTAACTGGTTCGGGCATCGGTCGTCCGCATGCTACGCGGGCGAGTTACAGGAATGAGACCAGGCCAAACGCCGGTTGCAGGGGAGAAGTGACGACGCCCGCATCGGCCGCCACCACCGTGCCCACCGGCCGACCGCACGACTAGGTTTCCGGATCGTGAATTCTGTCCATTCCCCCGTCGCGGAGAGGGCCTCGGTGCCTGGCTTGTACTGGCGCTCCTCGCACTTCTCTCCCCGCTGGCCCTGAACGTCGCCGCCGCGCCCGCGGCCGCCGGCGCGGCCTGCCCCAGCTTCCGCGTCCTTCACAACGACCGCATCGGCCCCGCCAGCCTGCCGGCCGCTAGCTACACGGTCACCCCTGCCGCCACCTCGGGAATCAGCTGCGCCAGCGCCTCGCAGCTGTTCGCGCGCTTCCTCGAGGACTACGACGGCGTCCTGCCCCAGCCCTGGCGCGTGATCGCCCAGGGGACCAGCAAAGCGTCGTTCGCCCGCGGTACCCAGCCCGGCTTCTCGGTCGCCCGCAGCTCCGGCGGCGGCGAAGGCGGCAACAACAACCCGGTTCTCGGCAAGCTCTGCAGCGGCACCTTCACCGTCAACGCCGGCACCGTCGTCGGGCCGCTCTCCTTCCCACGGGGCCAGTACCTGCTCTACATCCCGGCCCGCTCGTTGATCAGCTGCCACCGCGCCTCGGTCCTCTTCACCCGCTTCCTGGCTCAGCCAGGCGGGACCCTGCCCTTCCCCTGGCGCCTGCTGAACCAGACGGCGACTTTCTTCAAGCCGGCGCACCCGCTGCGCTCGGCCTTCCGCGTCGAGCCGCTCGCCGGCTCCGGCCCCGCCTCTTAGCGCAGCCGGCGCAACCCTGCGCCTCGGCAGGTGGCCCCGCTCGGGCCGGTCACCCGCCCGAAATCCGCTTGGATACTTGTATCCTAGATTTGTGGCGTCGGTCATCTCCCTGGACCGCTCTCAACGGGGCAAATCCATGCCCACGCGGGTCCGGGTCTACGCGGCACTGCGCGACGCGATCGTGCGCGGACGGCTGGAGCCCGGTCAGCGCCTCTCCGAGAACACCCTCGCGGGCGATTTGGGCATCAGCCGCACGCCGATCCGCGAGGGGCTGAGCCTGCTGCGGGAGGACCGGCTGGTCGAAACGGTGCCGCAGCTCGGCAGCTTCGTCGCCCGCGTCGATTCCTCGGCGATCGCCGACGCCCAGTTCATCCGCGAGTCCCTGGAGTGCGCCGCGATCCGGCTCAGCGCCCAGGTGGCGGACAAGGCCGACATCGACGAACTGGAAGTCAACGTCCAGGGGCAGGCCCGGGCGTGTGACGCGGGTGACCTCGACGCCTTCTACCGCCTCGACGACTCCTTCCACCATGCCCTCTGCGATCTCAGCGGGCACCCATCGGTTTGGGTGGTCAGCGAGCGGGCGAAGGCGCACCTGAACCGGGTTCGCCGTCTCAGCCTCGGGATGCCCAACTGCCTCGAGGAGATGATCGCCGAGCACAGGCTGGTGATCGACGCGGTCGCCGCCCACGATTCCGACCTGGCGGAGTCGCACCTGCGCGCGCACCTGCGCACCGTCCTGCGTGAGGTGCCGCGGATGCGAGCCGAACACCCCGACTACTTCGAGCGACCCGCAGACGCCTGAGAATCAGGCCGCTGGGCCGCTCGGCGCGGGTTGCCGCTAAGCGGCGATCGGCAACGACCGGCTCTGCGCCGACGCGTAGCGCTCGACGCCGTCGGTCCAGGCGAGGCGGCTCGCGGAGACCTCGTTGTCCGTCAGCAGATCGTGCCCGTACATCGCCTGGCGGATCGCGGCGATGGCCTCGTCGTGGCTCAAGCCCTGCGCGGCGCCGACGGCCTTTCCATCACTGTAAGTGGTGATATTCCAAGTTGAGTTCTTCATCGGTGGCCCCATCTCGATTGCTTGTATACAAGTATGCAGCCTTCTGAGCAGGCGTTTGTGACCCGGCTCACATTGTGGAGGTCGTGTGAGGGACGTCACTCCGCGACTTGCGGGCGCTCAGGCGGGGAGGAGCTCGAGGGCGAAAGGGGTGCCCTCGGAGTCGCGACAGATCGCCCAGCGCTCGCCCGGGTGTACGACCGAGCCGCCGAGCTCGCGGACCCGCTCCAGCGCGGCGTCGAGATCGGCGACGCCGAAGTAGGGAAGCGAGCCGGTGTCGCCCGGCCCGCTGCCCCGCTCATGGATCCCGAGCCGCATGCCGGGGTCCTCGAAGACCCAGCCGGAGCCGGCCGCGGCGGGCCGCGGCGCCAGCTCGGCTCCCAGAACTCCGTTCCAGAAGCGCAGGGCGCGATCGGTGTCGTCGGCAGGGAACTCGATCAGCGGCGTCGGCATCGGTCCAGTATCACGGTTGCTTGCGGTCGTCGCCGAGCGCGCCGTCGCGACCGAGGAAGGAGCTCTCGGCGCCGATCAGCTGCTCGAGCTCGCCGCGATCGAGGAAGATGCCGTGGCATTTCCGGCACTGCTCGATCGTTACGCCGTTGCGCTTATGGGTACGCATCGGTCCCTTGCATTTGGGACAGGTCATCGTCGCCAGAGGTTAGCCAGCCTCGACCAGCCGGCCGTAGGCGTCGGGGCGGCGGGTGGTGAGGAACGGGAACAGCTCCAGCCAGTCCTGGCGCTGGTCGAGGTCGAGGTCGGCGACCAGGACCGCGGGCTCCTCGCGCGGGGCCTGAACGAGCACGCGGCCGTAGGGATCGGAGATGAAGGAGGAGCCGTAGAAGCGCAGCGGCGGCTCCTCGCCGGTGCGGTTGACCGCGACCATGAAGACGCCGTTGGCGATTCCGTTGCCGACGATGACCCGCTCCCAGAGAGGTTGGGTGTCGAACTCGGGGTGATCGGGCTCGGAGCCGATCGCGGTCGGATAGATCAGGACCTCGGCGCCCTCGAGGCTGTAGGCGCGGGCGACCTCGGGGAACCACTGGTCCCAGCAGGTCGGCAGGCCGAAGCGCGCCTCGCCGAGGGCGATCACCGGAAACGGCTCGGCGTCAGCGGGGCCTGGCCGGAAGTAGCGATCCTCGTGGTAGCCGGCGGTGACCGGGATGTGCAGCTTCCGCGTCCGCGCCACCAGCTCGCCGTCGGGGGCGACGACGATCGCGGTGTTGTACCCGAGGCCGTCCCCAGCCTCGGCGCGCTCATATAGGGATGCGTGGATGTGGACCCCGGCCTCCGCCGCGACGGTGGCGGCGAAGCTGTAAGTCGGCCCGCCGGGGAGCTCCTCGGGCTCGACCCCGGTCGCGGCCGGACCCGCCGGATCGACGGCGAAGTAGGGGCTGAGCGTCAGCTCCTGCAGGCAGACGAGCCGGGCGCCCTCGGCCGCGGCGAGCCGGACCCCCACGGCCAGCGCCTCGCGATGCTCGTCGGGGTCTGGATGCCAGCGCTCCTGGATTGCGGCGATGCGAAACGGCGGCCGCCGCGGCGGCCGCTTGCGGGCTGGAGAGTGGACCACCTCGGGCGCGGATATGACCTGGATCTCCGCCATCGCCTCCCGACTGTAGGCGGTCGCGGCGAGGTTCGCGACAATGGATGCCGTGAGCGCGACCCTCGACTCCACCCCCGCCGCCGACGGCTTCCGGATGCCGGGCGAGTTCGAGCCGCACTCCGGCTGCTGGATGGCCTGGCCGGAGCGTCCCGACAACTGGCGCTGGGGCGCCAAGCCGGCCCAGGCCGCCTACGCCGCGGTGGCGGAGGCGATCGCCGTATCGGAGCCGGTGACGATGGCGACCTCCGACGCCCAGTTCGAGCACTGCCGCTCGCTCCTCCCCGCCTCGGTCCGGGTGGTCGAGGTCTCCACCGACGACGCCTGGATCCGCGACACCGGGCCGACCTTCGTCATCGACGGTGGCGGCGGGCGGCGTGGGGTCGACTGGCGCTTCAACGCCTGGGGCGGGCTCGAGGGCGGCCTCTACTTCCCCTGGGATCGCGACGACCGCGTCGCCCGCAAGGTGCTCGAGGTCGAAGGCGCCGACCGCTACCCGGCGCCGTTCGTCCTCGAGGGCGGTTCCATCCACGTCGACGGCGAGGGCACGGTGCTTGCGACCGAGGAGTGCCTGCTCAACCGCAACCGCAACCCGGAGCTCTCACGCGAGCAGATCGAGGCCGCCCTGCATGAGTACCTCGGAACCGAGAAGGTGGTCTGGCTCGGCCACGGCGTCCACGAAGACGAGACCGACGGCCACGTCGACAACCTCGCCTGCTTCGCCCGCCCGGGGGTCGTCCTGCTGACCTGGACCGACGAGGAGTCCGACCCCCAACACGAGATCTCCCGCGACGCGCTGGCACGGCTCGAAGCTGCCAGCGACGCCCGCGGCCGCTCGTTCGAGATCGTCCGCCTGCCCTCCCCCGGCCCGCTCGAGATCGTCGCCGAGGAGGCGCGCGGGGTCGACGTCGTCGCCGGCACCCAGCCGCGCCGCGCCGGCGATCGCCTCGCCGGCTCCTACGCGAACTTCTACCTCGGGACCGGCCGCATCGTCTTCCCTCTGCTCGACGAGCGCACCGACGACGAGGCGGCCGAGATCCTCGGCGGCTGCTTCCCCAAGCGCGAGGTGATCGGCGTCCCTGCCCGCGAGATCCTGCTCGGCGGCGGCAACATCCACTGCATCACCCAGCAGGTGCCGGCTCGCTCGGCAATACCCGAGCCCGCCGGCTAGGCCGGGTCGCCCGACCCCTGGCCCGCCCCCACGATGCGGCCGGGGACGTCGCTCTTGGAGAGTGCGAAGTAGACCGCGATCACGCCATCGATGGCGAAGGACGCCGTTGCGCTGAGGAAGGCGACGGCGATCGCCACCAGGTAGACGAGCCCTCCGGAGAGCGCCCGGACCGCGCCGGGCCCCAGGGCCGGCCGCGCCGCCTCGACGACCATCTCCGGGTGCGCGGCCAGGTAGCGCCAGCCAAGGCAAAACGAGAGGCCCATCGACATCATCACCACGGCGTAGAGGATGGCCGCGGGGACGGCCTGGGAGCCGCTGGTCGCGTAGTCGGCGGCGATCGCGGTCGGCCAGGGGATGACCGACACGCAGAGCAAGAACAGGAGCGTGCGCTCGAGGAAGCGCCGGTTGATCCTCTGTACCGCGCTCATCATCCCGTGGTGCTCGATCCAAAGGATGCCGACGGTGACGAACGAGACCAGATAGGCCGCATAGCTCGGCCATTGTTCGAGCAGGTCGTGAGCCAGGTGCGCCGAGCCCTCGGGCCGGGGCAGGTCGAGCACGAGCAGCGTCATCGCGATCGCGAAGACGCCGTCCGTCAAGCCGTGAAGGCGACCGGGACCCACAAGAGGGAGCTTCGGGACGCCGATCAGAGCACCTGCCGGCGGCGAAAACCTCTCAGGCGGTGACGCCGATGGGTTCCTCGGAGGCGCCGCGCTCGAGCTTCTGGACCAGGCGGGCGTCGGGATCGGAGAAGCAGACCCGGGCGATGCGTTCGGGGCGGTCGGAGATTTCCCAGAAGCTGCAGAGGACGTCTTCGGAGTGCGGCGGGAAGAGTTCGACGTAGCGCCTCTTCGTCAGGTTCTCGGGCAGCCCGGTCTGTTCGAGCCGGTTGACGAAGTCGGTCTCGTCGAGCCCGGGCTTCAGGCCGGCGTACTGTGCCGCCGTCATCGAGTAGCCGAACGGGTAGGGGTGCTCGGGCCCGCCGTGCTCTTCGTCGCCGCCGAAGATTGCGCCGACGGCGAACAGGGCGACGACCACCCCGGCGGTCGCCCAGGCGATGATCGCGCGCCGACGCTGCTGGCGCCTGAAGGTGTCCGGCCTCTGGTTCACGGCGCTCAGGATGTCAACTCGGGGCACTGGCCATGGCCCCGGGGCAGCGCCTGACTACCCTGGACGGAGATGAGAGGCGTCCATCTACTCGAGCGCAGCCAGCGGGTCGCGCTTGCGGTCAGGCAGGCGTTCGAGTTCTACGGCGACGCCCTCAACCTCGAGGCGATCACCCCGCCGTGGCTCGGCTTCGAGGTGACGACGCCGGCCCCGATCGAGATGGGCGAGGGAACCCTGCTCGAGTAGCGCCTCAAGCTGCACGGGGTGCCGGTGCACTGGCAGACGAGGATCGAGGCCTGGGAACCGCCGGTTCACTTCGTCGACGTCGAGGTCAAGGGCCCCTACAGGCTCTGGGAGCACACCCACACCTTCGCGGCCGACGGCGACGATGCCACCGGGATCGGCGACCGGGTCCACTACGCGATGCCGCTGGGCCCGCTCGGCCTGACCGCGTACCGGCTCTTCGTCCGCCACGACGTCGAGCGGATCTTCGACTACCGCAGCCAGGCCGTCGCGGCTCGAATGGCCGCCGCTTCGTAGGGCCGGCGGCCTACGGATAGACGGAGCGGCGCCACGCTGCCTCGGCGACCGAGTCGGCCGCGGAGGGAAAGTGCCTCCTCGAGGTTGTCGAGCAGCAGGTCGGCGACCCGTGGGTCGAACTGGGACCGCGGCCGTCGCGGATCGTCGCCACCGCCTCCTCCAGCGTTAGTGCCGGCCGGTAGCTGCGGTCGCTGAGCTGGGGGTAGAAGACGTCGGCGACGGCGACGATCCGCCCTCGATCGGGATCTCCTGGCCAGCGAGCCCTCGCGGGTGCCCGCCGCCGTCCCAGCGCTCGTGGTGAGTCAGTGCGATCACCGCAGCCATCCACAGGAGGTCGCTCTCGAAGCCGTCGAGGATTTCGTGGCCGACGGTGGTCTGGCGCTCCATCACCTTGCGCGCACGGCGTCGTGCATCTCGAACCGGCGTAGGAGTGGACGGAGATACGGCGCAGCGCGCCTTCGAGCCGTTCTTCATGTCGATGCGGGCTTGCTGGACCCGGTTGAATCGTCTCCAGTAATCACCGAGCCATACTCCTTTACTACTCGGTGATTCCGACGCTAATAGTCTTTGTGACAATTCAGACAAATATTTGGAGGCGCCAAAGCGGTCGGACGCCGTCACCTCTTTCACCAAGGTACCGGCGGCTCGGTCAACTGGGCACAGCGTAGATCTGCCCCCCCGCTTCCACGACCTTCCGCGGAGCCAGCCCGGTGGGAGGCGGCCCGGCGATGACGTCGCCCGTTTCGGGACTGTACTCGCCTCCGTGACAGGGACACACGATTACTTCGCCCGAGTAGCCAACGGTGCACCCGGCGTGCGTGCAGACGGCGCTGAAGGCTTTGAGGTTGCCTTCGGAGTCCCGGATCAGGATGTCCGGTGACCCATCCGCGGGATCCGTGTAGGTGGCCGCCTCGCCACTGGGAAGGCGCGTTCCCGGGCCCAGCTTGACCGCTCCCGAGGGCAGCGAGGGCGCCATCGCGGTCCCGCCCGGGGCGCCTTGCGCGGCTCCTCCGGAGGCCTTCCCGGGGCTCGGCGGACCCGCCTTCGCGGCTCGTCCCCCAGAGGCGAAGCTCTTCGCCGGTGAGTAGGAGCCCTTGAGCAGGGTCGAGATGCCGGCGATCGCGACGGCGGCTCCGGCGAGCTCCGCCAGCAGCACCCGTCTGGTCGAGAGATCGAGCGGTACCACCTCTCCCCTGCCCTCGAACGGCTCGAGTCGAGCTCCGCCCGCCGGTTCGCGGGACGCCCTCCTGACGGCGTTGTCGAGAGCCGGCTGCCCCGCCGATCCGGCGAGCACGAAGGGGAGCCAGGCAAAGGTGAAGACGAGGTCGGGGCCGAGGAAGTAGGGGGTCGTGTGCCAGCTCGCGGTCAGAAACAGCAGCAGGTTCAGGCCGAGACCACAGGCGGCGGCGATCCTGGTGAACAGGCCGGCCGTGACCAGCAGCCCGACCAGGATCTCGGTGATCGCCACGCCGACGCCGGCGACGACGGGAATCGGCGAGGCGAAGGTTTCCAGGACGAATCCTCCCGGGGTGCCGTTCGCGAAGCCGTGCAGCTGGGTGCCGATGTAGGTGGGCGCGCCGGCGTGGAGGAAGCCGGGGTCGCTCAGCTTCTGGATTCCCGCGTAGACGAAGGTCCCGCCGAGGAAGAGGCGAAGCGGAAACAGGGCCCTGGCCGGCGAGAGGACGGGGACGCTCATCGACCCCCCACGGTCGTGCCGGGGGGTAAATGCCCGTTGACGGCAAGATGAGAAATCTCTCACGGTGTGGGCCGCAGTGAAGCTCAGCCTCCCGGGACTCCGGCGCCGAGCAGAGCGATCCCCGCCCCGAGCACACCGGCGCCGACTAGGACCAGGACGACGCTCCGTCGGGCCAGGAGCAGCGCCAACGCGGCGGCGGCCAGGACGGCCGCCTGCCAGGGCTCGGTCAGCGCCAGGCCGAGGGGGACGGCCGATCCGACGATCGCCCCGATCGCGGCCGGGCCCGCTCCGTCGAGGAAGGCAAGGACTGCGGGATTGCGCCGCAGCCGGTCGAAATGCCGGGCACCGAGCAGGACGAAGGAGAACGACGGAAGGAAGGCGACGGCGGCCGCGAGCAGCGCCCCGCCGATCCCGGCCGCCGCGTAGCCGACCACCGCGACCGTGTGGGTCACCGGCCCCGGCGTCACCTGCCCGAGGGCGACGGCGTTGAGGAACTGCGGGTCGGTCATCCAGTGGTAGCGATGCACGGCGTCCCCCTGCATCAGCGGCACGATCACGAAGCCGCCGCCGTAGGAGAGCGCGCCGACCTTGAGCGCCGTCCAGACCAGCGCGAACAGCCCCCCGGTCGACCCGGCCGCGACCGCCATCAGCGGCCAGGCATGGAGGCCGAGGCCCTGCCCGGCAGTCCTCGCCCGGCGCAGGAGGACCTCCGTCAGGCCGCAGGCGATCAGGACCAGGACCAGCCAGGCAGCCAGCAGCGCCCCGGCCACCGCCCCGACCAGCACATAAGCGATCCAGCGCCGGTGCACCGCCGCCCGGGCCCAGCTGTCGGGGATCAGCTCGGTGCCGGCCCGGACGGCCACGGCGGCCACGGCCGCACCCGCGCCGGCTCCGGCTCCACGCACCCAGGTGGGGGGCGTGCCAGCCAGGAAGAGGACGGAGAGGCCGAGGATCGCCAGCAGGCCGGGCAGGATGAAGCCGAGCCCGCCGATCAGCGCTCCCGACGTCCCCCCGATCCGCCAGGCGCAGAAGATCGCCAGCTGGGTCGAGGCCGGGCCGGGGAGCAGGTTGCAGGCGGCGACGGCGTCCTCGAACTCGTGGGCGGAGAGCCAGGCGCGCCGCTCGACGCAGAGCTCCCGCAGCAGGGTGATGTGCGCGGGGGGACCGCCGAACCCAATGCACCCGACACGCCCCCACTCCCTGGCGATCTCACCGAGACTCGGACTGCGGCTGGATGACGGCACCGCGAGAACCTACTGCCGGAGCGGGGAAGGAGATTCCGGCTCGCGCCTCTCGGTAGTTCTCCGCAGCGAAAGCCGTGGTTCACCGCGATGAATTGGCGCTCAGCCGATCCTAGTGTGGCCCCGGTGAGCGCCCTTGAACTCGCCCGGTGGCAATTCGGAATAACCACCCTCTACCACTTCATCTTCGTCCCGGTCACGATCGGGCTGGCGATCTGCGTCGCCTTCTTCCAGACCCGCTGGTACCGGACCGGAGAGGAGCACTGGCTGCGCTCGACCCGCTTCTGGGGCAAGCTGATGCTGATCTCCTTCGCTCTCGGGGTCGCAACCGGGATCGTCCAGGAGTTCCAGTTCGGGATGGCCTGGTCCAACTACTCGCGCTTCGTCGGCGACATCTTCGGCGCGCCGCTGGCGATGGAGGGGCTGGCCGCGTTCTTTGTCGAGTCGACCTTCCTTGGCCTCTGGATCTTCGGCTGGGGCCGCCTCTCCAAACGGGTCCACCTGGCCTGCGCCTGGCTCGTAGCTGGCTCCACCGCCCTCTCGGCCTTCTTCATCCTCGCCGCCAACTCGTGGATGCAGCACCCGGTCGGCTACAAACTCGAAGGCGGCAAAGCGGTGCTGACGAACATCGGCTCGGTCCTCTTCAACAGCACCGCTCTCTACGCCTTCGCCCACACGATCCTCGCCGCGCTCCTGACCGCCGGGATGATCTTGATCGCGGTCTCCGCCTGGCACCTGCGGCGCGGGAACGAGACTCAGGTGTTCGGTGGCGCGATGCGGCTGGCATTGCCGATGGTGACGATCGCGGCGATCGTCACCGTCTTCGTCGGCCACTTCAACGGCATCCTGATGAGCCACCAGCAGCCGATGAAGATGGCCGCCGCCGACGCCGTCTTCGAAACCAAGACGGGCGCCGGGCTCTCGCTCTTCGCCACCGGCGACTTCAAATCGAATCCGGAGGGGCTGAACCGCAATGTCGAGATCCCCCAGCTCCTCTCCTGGATCTCGACCGGCTATCCGAACGGCGAGATCCAGGGAATCAACAACCTCAACCGAAAATACCAGCACAAGTACGGCCCCGGCAACTACACCCCAATCGTCGGCATCACCTACTGGACCTGGCGCGCGATGCTGGGCTGCGCCGGGCTGATGCTCCTCTTCGGCGCCTACGGTTGGTGGCTGCTGCACAGAGGCAGGCTGAAGCAGTCCAGGCGCTTCCTCACGATCGCGGTGCCGGCCGTGGCGCTGCCCTTCGCCGCCAGCGCGACCGGTTGGCTGTTCACCGAGATGGGTCGCCAGCCCTGGGCGGTGTTCGGCCTGCTGAAGACCAACGTCGCCAACTCGCCCAGCGTCGGCGCGGCGGAAATCTGGATTACGCTGGTCGGCTTCACGCTGCTTTACGGGGTGCTGGCCGCGATCGCCGGGCGAGTCTTCCTGAAAACCGTGAAGAAAGGACCGGTCGAGGCCGGCAAAGCCGAGGAGCCGGGCCAGGAGCTGGCCCTCGCCTACTGAGAATGGACGCCTACACCGCACTCCAGGTCGTCTGGTTCGTCCTCATCTCGATCCTCTGGCTCGGCTACTTCCTGTTGGAGGGATTCGACTTCGGCGTTGGGATGCTGATCCGCGCGGTCGGCCACAGCAAGGAGGAGCGCCGGGCCGTTCTGCACACGATCGGGCCGATCTGGGACGGCAACGAGGTCTGGCTGCTGGTCGCCGGCGGCGCCACCTTCGCCGCCTTCCCGCAGTGGTACGCGACCCTCTTCTCGGGCTTCTACCTGGCGCTCTTCCTGATCCTGGTCGGGCTGATCGTCCGCAACGTCTCCTTCGAGTTCTGGGGCAAGGTCGACTCCGACAGCTGGCGCAGCCGCTGGGAGTGGGCGATGATCGCCGGCAGCTTCCTGCCGGCGCTGCTCTGGGGCGTCGGCTGGGCGAACATCGTCCACGGCGTCCCGATCGACGCCCAGCACGAATACACGGGCACCCTCTTCGACCTGCTGAACCCCTACGCGCTGCTGGGTGGGCTGGCGACGCTGACGATCTTCCTCACCCACGGGGCGATCTTCCTCAACCTGAAGACGACCGGCGAGATCGGCAAGCGGGCGAAGCAGATCGCGGCGACGATCGCGCCGGTCGCCGCCGCCGTCGGCATCGCCTTCCTGATCTGGACCGTCGCCTCCCACCGCGGCGGTGTCGACGCCGGCTCGGCGATCCTCGCCGCGGTCTCGGCGCTGGCGCTGATCGCGGCCGCGATCCTCGCCGACCGCAACCCCGCCCGCGCCTTCGCCGCGACCGGCGCCGCGATCCTCGCCTTCTTCCTGGCGCTCTTCGTCGACCTCTTCCCGCACACGATGGTCTCGAGCACGTCGAGCACCTTCGACATGACCCTCAACCAGTCGGCTTCCTCGAGCTACACGCTGACCGTGATGACCGTCGTCGCGGTCCTTCTGGTCCCGGTCGTCCTCGTCTACCAGGGCTGGACCTACTGGGTGTTCCGGCAGCGGGTCTCGGCCGAGGACTTCGGCGAGGTGCGCACGCCCCTCGACCTGATCGACAAGGCAAGACGGGAGAACGCCGGTGAGCGGCCGCCAGAGCCAGCAGGACCCCGAAGCTAGGTCGCGGGCGCGCGAGACCCAGCGCCGCCTGACCCGGACCTCTGGCGCCGCCCGGGCGCACCTGGTCAGCACCGCCGGGCTCGGATTGCTGGCGACGGCGCTGATCGTCGCCCAGGCGACGCTGCTCGCCGAGGTGATCGTCGGCGCCTTCCTTAGCGGCGACTCGGTGGCGGTGCTGGCGCCGCAGCTGATCTGGCTGGTGGCGATCTCGATCGCCCGCGGCCTCATCGACGCCGGCTTCGAGGCGACGGGGCGGATCGGGGCGGCGCGGGTGATGGCCGAGCTGCGCTCGCGGCTCGTCCGCCACCTGCTCCTGGTCCGGCCGGGGGCGCTGCAGTCCGAGCGCTCCGGCGAGCTGGCCGCCGCCGCTGTGCAGGGG
>DATAIY010000444.1:0-2043 GCA_036262475.1 Solirubrobacterales bacterium | reverse complement strand
AGCCGTAACCGATCTGTGAACCTCGGCGCCGTGCCGGAAGGGGGACCGCGAGTGGCTTCCGGCTCCGCGGCCTGAGGTCAGGCCGCCAGGGCAGCCGGATGCTCGGCGACGATCGCCAGGACTTCGGGCGCGAACTTCGAGATGAAGCTGGGGCCGACGCCGCTGATCTCGATCAGCGCCGCGGAGTCCGCGGGCCTGAGCGCGGCAATCGCGCGAAGGGTGCGGTCGTTGGCGACGGTGTAGGCGGGCTTGCCGGCGGCGACGTCGAGGCGCCACGCCTTCAGCGCTTCGAACAGCGGCGCGTCGTCGGCGGAGAGGTCTGGGGCAGGAGCAGCGGAGCCACCGGCCCGCTTCGGCCGACGGATCGCGATCGTCTCCGGGTCGGGAAGCCAGCTCTCCGGGTCGCAGATGTCGCAGCAGCGCTCCAGCGGCGCCCCGGCCTCACGGTCGCCGAAGTGGTCGAGCAGAGAGCGCCGGCGGCAGCGCTCGGAGTAGATGAACTCTTTGATCGTTCGGTAGGCGCGCCAGCCGCGCTCGTAGGCGATCGCCAGCTCGGGATCGCCGGCGCGCTGTTCGTTGAAGCGCACCAGGCGGCCGAGGTCGGCGCGCATCGCCAGCAGCACCGCCCGCGCCGGCAGACCGTCGCGCCCGGCTCGACCCGCCTCCTGGTAGTAGGCCTCGACGCTGGTCGGGATCGCCATGTGCCAGACGGAGCGCACGTTGGCTTTGTCGACCCCCATCCCGAAGGCGTTGGTGGCGACGATGACCTCGGTCTCTCCGCTCATAAAGCGCTGCTGGACCGCGGTCCGTTCCTCGGCTTCCATGCCGGCGTGGTAGGGGCGGGCGCCGAAGCCGGCTTCGCGCAGGGTCGCGGCGACCTCGTCGGTGTCCCTGCGGGTGCCGCAGTAGACGATCGCCGGCCGGTTCCCGGGGTCGCCGAGGCCCGCCTCAAGCAGCGCCTGCCGGCGCGCCTTCGAGCCCGCGCCTTCGAGTGGGACGACGTCGAAGGAGAGGTTGGGCCGGTCGAAGCCGGAACGCACCTGGAGCGGGTCGCGCATCCCGAAGCGGGAGGCGATCTCGGCGCCGACCGGCTTGGTCGCGGTCGCCGTGCAGGCCATCACCGTCGGCCGCCCGAGCCGGTCGGCGATCTGCGGCAGCCGCAGGTAGTCGGGGCGGAAGTCGTGGCCCCACTCCGAGACGCAGTGGGCCTCGTCGACGGCGATCAGGTCGATCCGCCGCTGCGCCAGCGCTTCGAGGAAGACGCCCGAGCCGAACCGCTCCGGCGCGCAGTAGACGATTCGCGCCTCGCCGCTGCGGACGCTGGCAAGCGCTTCGCGCGCCGTCGCTTCGTCCATCCCCGAGGAGATCATCGTCACCGGCTGCCCGGCCGCCGTCAGCCGCAGCCACTGGTCCCGCATCAGCGCGATCAGCGGGCTGACCACGATCGTCAAATCCTCAGAGGCCAAGCCCGGCAGCTGGTAACAAAGACTCTTGCCACCCCCGGTCGGCATCACGATCAGCGAATCCCGCCCTTCCAGAGCAGCCTCAACCGCCTCCTTCTGCCCAGGCCGCCAATGCTCATACCCGAGCTTCCCCAGCAGCTCGTCAGCCCTGTCTCCGGTCGCCAAAGTCACCCACCGACCTTAGGCAATTCGGCGGATGGGCCACCCCCACCGGTCCTGGACTTTCCGCCGACCAGAGCCACTGAATCCAGCCCGCGAGCCCTGATCTTCAGCCGAAGAGCGCTTGCCAGGCCCCGCTCGGACGGAGCTCCCCCGCCTCAGTTCTCTGGCTCTGTTCCCCGGTAACGATCGCCGCCGGCACCAGAATTAAATCCTCCGCCAGCGCATCGATCGACTGCGCCAGCCTGCGGGTGTCCGCCGCGGTCAGCGTCGTGTAGGAGACAAAGCCCTCGCTGCGCCGGTAGGGCTTCGGCGTCACTAGATCTTCCTGAAGTCGGCTTCGATTTCCCTGGCCAGCTTCGGATCGCTGGCTCTGAGCAGCGGCTCGACTACGTCGAAGGCCGCTTGGGCCCTTCGACGT
>DATAIY010000443.1:0-2440 GCA_036262475.1 Solirubrobacterales bacterium | reverse complement strand
GCCTCCTTAAGCCAATCGGTGGACGCCGCCGCCCAGAACGCGCGAAGTACCGCGTGCCAGCCGGCGGGCGGGTGAGGATGCCTCGTACGCGATCATTCCCTTCCGGCCATGCCGCCTCGGCGTTCGCCTTCGCCAGCGGCGTCGCAAGCGCCGATCCGCTGGCGGGCTTCGGGCTCACCGCCGTTGCCGTGCTCGTCGCCTACTCGCGCGTGCATACGGGGGTCCACTACCCGGGCGATGTCATCGCCGGGTCCGTCGTTGGATTGGCCCTGGCACCTGTCGGGGTGGCCGCCGCCGATCGCCTGCACGCCGCGGCATCCAGACCCGCAACGCCCGCGGCCGGATCGCAAATTTCAGTGGCGGGCTGAACTCGACCGCCTCTCCATCGAGACCGGCGTGCACCGTCCCCTGGGCATTCACCTTGAGGCTCGTCGCGCTCCACGCCCGCCCCGACGCAGGCCGGCCGCTGACTGGCGCGTCGATAACGATGATTCCGAGTCGCCCGCTGTGGAGCGTTGGCCGGGCCCCCTGGGCCATCGGCCGACCCAGCACGTAGGGGTTGTTCGAGACGAGCACGATCGCTGGACGCCTGTGCTCGGTCCCCACATCGTCCGCTAGGTCCAATTCGGGCATCTCCGTGCTCGGACCGAGCAACGCCCGGGCCGTCTGCAAGAGGGTGCGCAGCTTCGCGTCGCGGTACGCCGACTGCCGGACTGCTTCCCCGTAGATCCCAAGTGAGACGACGTTCAGGAAGGGGCGGCCGTTTACCTCCGCCACATCGATCTGATCCTCGACCCGGTCGCTGAAGGCATCGAGCGCGGCGACGGGATCGCCTGGATCCAAGCCTAGGTCCCGCGCGAAGTGGTTGCGGGTTCCAGCTGGAATGCAGACGAACGGCAGTTGATTGGCGCAGGCCGCCGCCGCAACGATCCCGAGCGAGCCGTCCCCTCCGGCCGCGCCCAGCGTGTCTGCGCCGGCCGCAAGCGCTTCATCGATCATCGTTGCGAGGCTGACATCCGGCGCGAGCTCGACGACTTCGATTCCTCGCTCGCGAGCCCGCTTCTAAATCCGGGTTCGCAAAGCCCGGCCACCCCCGGACTTCCGGTTTACGAACAGCACGGGCCGGCGCGGCGGAGCGGCCGACTTCGGCCGCTCCGCGTGTGCGTGGTCGCGCACCTGATCGCCGGCTCGCAGGTTTACGACCGGCCGGGCATCGCCGCGAGCACGCGCTGCGCCTCGTCGGCGACGCCCTCGTCGGCCTGGACCTCGTAGCGGTCAGCCTCGATGCTCGTGTCCGAGACGAAGTCGCGTTCACCGCCGCTGTTCGACTCGTACGCGATGGCGCCGAAGACGGCACCGAACAGGCCGCCGACGATCACGCTGTAGGCGAGAAGGCCGCCGAAGGCCGGTCCGTTGAAGAGGATCCCGAACAGAAGCGCGAATAACACGCCGATCAGGCTTCCTTGGCCGGCGCCGATGAGCGCGGCGCGCCCACCCGTCATGCGGCTCTGGACCTTTTCCACCGAGCGCAGGCCCTTCCCGACGATCGCCAGGTGCTCGACAGCGAACCCCTGATCCGAAAGCCAGTCGACTGCGCGCTCGGCTCCGGCATAGCTGGGGTACGCCGCAATAGTGCGCCGCGGCTGGGATTCGGTGACCGGTTGCAGAGAACCGGCGGACGTTGTTGCTGTATCTGATGTGGCCATTACCTCTCCTTTCAAGTGCGGGCCAGTTCGTTTGACGCGTCTAGCCCCGATCGTGCAACAAGCACCCAAATGGTGAGTCGATCCGGGCACGAGCGAGGTGTGGTCAGTTTCGTCTTCGCAAGGTGGGCTGTGGACGGCACTTGCCGCCGGCGCCGGCCTCCAGGTCTCCGTTTTCGAGCAGGCCGAAGCCAGCCGGCTCAGCACGTTGGAGTTGGTTGGGGCGCTCGGCCCGGTCAGCCGACGGGCGCCGGCAGTGCCCTGAGCCGCTCGAAGGCCTCGGCGAGCTCAGTAGCCCAGGGCCAACCGGCCTGCAGGCGCAGCTTGGCGCGGCGGCCGGAGAAGGCCAGGCGCGCGGCGACGTGCAAGAGCCGGTAGCGCAGCCGCTTGGGCTCGCAGACGGCGAGCTCCCCACTCAGGGCCAGCGCCTGGGTCCAGGCGAGCAGGTCGTGGGCGAGCCCGACCAGCTCCAGCCAGACGGCGTTGAGGGCGAAGTCGCGAAAGGGCAGCTTCGCCAGGCCGGTGTCCTTGTCGTGGCGGATCTGGTCCTCGACCCGCGCCCTGGCCCGGTGGCGGCGCTCGATCAGCGCGATGTCGGCCCCGGTCTGATCGGTGAGGATCGCCTGAAAGCGGTGGCCGTCTGCATCGGTGAAGGAGAGCTGGGCGCCGGGGTGGGGACGCTCGCGGCGGACGATCAGGCGCGAGCCGGTGGGCCAGCCTGAGAGACCGAGGCACTC
>DATAIY010000442.1:0-10816 GCA_036262475.1 Solirubrobacterales bacterium | reverse complement strand
ATCATAATCCGCGTGTCGGGGGTTCGAGTCCCTCCTCCGGCATCACGGGCGATTCGGACGGATGCGCGCATTGCCACGGCCCCCGGCGCGCCCATCAACCCGGCGTCTAGAACAGATCGAAGAGGTGGTCCTGAATGAAACGGCTCGGCATCATGACTCTTGTAGGTGTTCTGGCACTGCTGTGGTTGGGCGCCCAGGCGCTCGCGGAGGGCAAGGTCGTCTAGGTCGGACTAACCCCAAGTACCCCGGACACCTCCGGGCGCCATAGCGACGCCTTCATCCGGACGCCCCGGCCATGGCCGGGGCGTCCGCGCGTCCTCCCACGCTTCCAGACGCCAATCAAGGAGCAAGGAGGATGCGATGACTGAGGATGACGTGCTGTTCGGATTCCGGCTGCGCCTGTTCACCCTGGCCGAGGAGCTCGGCAACGTCTCAGAGGCCTGCCGGGCGATGGGCGTGGCCCGCTCCACCTACTACGCCTGGAAGCCCAAGCTGGAGCGCTACGGCCTCGACGGGCTGCGGGTCAGGGAGCGGCGCAAGCCGCGGATGCCCAACCAGATCGGCCCCCACCTCGAGCACCGGGTGCTCGCCTTCTCCCTTGGGCACCCAGGATTCGGGGCCCGGCGCATCTCCGCCGAACTCGCCCGGGAGAAGTGGGGCGGGATCCGGATCTCCGAGCACGGCGTCTGGTCCGTGCTCAAGCGCTTCAACCTCAACACCCGCTCCAAGCGCCTGGCCCTGATCGCCCGCCACGCCGACCCCTATGAGCGCAAGCCCGAGATCCCGCCAAAGGAGCTGCACATCGACGCCTCTGAGCCCGGCGAGAAGGTGCAGATGGACTGCTTTTACGTCGGCCGCCTCGCCGGCTGCAAAGGAGTGATCTGGCAATACACCGCGATCGACGTCGCCTCCGCCCACACCTGGGCCTTCCTGCGCTCCTCAGATCACAACCCCACCGCACGCCACACGGCCGAGCTGGTTCATCTGATCGCCAAAGACCTCAAGCGGGCGGGCTGGAAGCTCCGCGAGGTCACCACCGACAACGGCTCGGAGTTCCGCGCCGTCGACTTCAAGGCCGCCCTCGCCAAGCACAAGGCCACCCAGCGCAAGATCAAGGCCGGGCGGCCGAACTCAAACGGCTGCGCGGAGCGGGTCCAGCTGACGATCCTCGAGGAGTGCTGGCGGCCGGCCTTCTCGCGCTCGCTGGCGCCGCGGATCACCGCCCTGCGGCGCGACCTCGAGGAGTACCTGCGCTACTACAACACCGACCGTGCTCACACGGGCCGCCTGACGAAGGGCAGGGTGCCGGCGGATATCGTCTTCGGCGCCTGCAAGATGGCGAGCGTGAGATGAGCCTGAGCTGTCGTCACATCTCGGGGTTAGGACGGGCTAGGGACGCTCCCTAAACCCGAGATGAGGCGGCCGGGCGGGCGATTGGAAGCGTCATCGTGACCGTCGACCCCTGAGCGCGCACCTCGCCGCCGTGGCGCTCCGCCGTCGCCCTGACGATCGCCAGGCCGATTCCCGAGCCCAACCGCTCGCCCGCCTCCTCTCCCCTCCAGAAGCGCTCGAAGGCGGCCTCCTCGCTGCCCGGCGGGAAGCCGGCGCCCTCGTCGCTGACCGCGACCTCGGCGCCTCCGTCCACCACCTTCATCGAGATCACGATCCGTCCGTCCGGAGGACCGTGCAGGGCGGCGTTCTCGAGCAGGTTCTCGAGACTGCGGGCGAGCGCATCCGGCTCCCCGATCACCGTCGCCGACCCCTCGATCTCGGCGACGACGTTGGGCCGTCCGGCGCTGACCTTGGCGATCGTACGCTCCAGCCGCACCGGCCGCTCGGGGGCGTCGGCGCCGGTCTCGCGCTCGAGCACGAGCAGGTCGTCGATCAGGCGGCGCAGGCGCTCGGCGTCCCCCTGCAGGTCGGCGATCACCTCCGCGCCGGCGCCGTGGCGGGCGAGGAAGTCGACGTTGCCGATCAGCGAGGTGAGCGGGGTGCGCAGCTCGTGGCTCGCGTCGGCGAGGAAGCGCCGTTCGCGCTCGCGCGAGTCCTCGAGCGCCGAGAGCATGCCGTTCAGGGTCCGCGCGAGCTCGCCGATCTCCTCAGGAGCCGCTGGCTCCGCGAGCCGGCGGGAGGCGTCGCCGGTCTGCTCGATCGCCGCGGCCGAGGACGAGAGCTCGCGCAGCGGTCGCACGCTGCGCCTGGTCAGCAGCGCGGCGGCGACGCCGCCGGCGAGCACCGCGATCGCCCCGCAGAGCGCCAGCAGCAGGCCGAGCTGGTGCAGGGTGTCCTCGATGTCGGCGGTGCTCGCCGCGACCAGCACGACCCCGCCGGCGGCCGGACCACCGACGTCGGCGATCGGCGCGGCGTAGATCCGGATTGGTTCTCCGTCGAGGCGCGCGTCGGCGAAGGCGCTTTCGCCGCGCAGGGCGGCGCCCACCTCCGGCCCCCGCGGCAGCAGCTTCGCCCCGAGGGCCAGCGAGCGCGCGACGATCGCCTGTTCTCGATCGAGCACCTCGACGCTCAGCTGCCGGCCGGATACGGGCGACTCGAGGGCGCCGGGAGCGGAGAGCACCGCCGGCGCGGAGACGCTGAGCCGGGCGACGTCGATCGCTCGCTGACGCAGGCTGCGGTCCAGGGAGGAGTGCATCTGGTCGCTGACAATGATCCGGGCGCCGATGCCGAAGACGAGCACCGCGAGCAGCACCGCCGCGATCGCGGCGGCCGTGAGGCGGAAGTTGAGGCTTCGAAGCCTCACGCCTCGAGTATGAAGCCGACCCCCCACACCGTCCGGATCAGGAGCGGGTCGCCGAGCTTGCGCCGCAGCCTGGCGACGTAGCGGTCGACCACGTTCTCGACCGCCGCCCCGTGCCAGATCCGCTCAATCGCGGTCTCGCGCGAGAGCACGGTTCGGGGATCGCGGAGCAGGAGCTCGAGCAGCTCGGCCTCGCGCGCGGTCAGCTCGATCGTCTTCCCCCCGCGCTCGACCGTGTTCGTGGTGGTGTCGAGGGTGATGCCGGCGAAGCTGAGGCGCTCGCTGCGGTCGCGCCCGCGCCTGGTCAGCGCGTGGAGCCGGGCCACCACCTCCGCGATCGCGAACGGCTTGACGACGTAGTCGTCGGCGCCGGCGTCGAGGCCACGCACCCGGTCCTCGACCGCATCGCGAGCCGTCAGCATCAGGACTCCCCCGGTCAGCCCCTTCTCGCGCAGGCGCCGGCAGACGTCAAGGCCGCTGAGGCCGGGCATCGCGACGTCAAGCACGACGAGGTCGGGAGCGGAGTCCTCGGCGAGCGCCAGCGCGGCTCCCCCGTCGGCCGCGGAGCGCACCTCGAATCCCTCGGCCCCGAGGCTGCGCTCGAGCATCCGCCGCACCGGGGCGTCGTCCTCGACGATCAGCACCCGCTCGCCCATGCGCTCAATCCCCGGCGACGTCTCGGCGCAGGAAGATGAGTCCGGCGGCGATCAGGGCGGGGAACCCGTAGAGCGCGCAGACCCAGAGGGCGCGGACTATCGGCGCCCAGTCGATCGGGGAGCGCAGCAGCCCCTGCCAGGCGTTGAACTGGGTGCTCAGCAGGTAAGGGCCCAGTCCTTCGAACCCGGGCAGGATGCCGATCAGCTGGACCAGCAGCGAGAACATCAGCGTCCCGACGATCGCCGCGGCGCTGTTGCGAAACAGGGTCGAAAAGAGCAGGCCGATGCAGGCGATGGCGACGATCGGGATCAGGTAAACAAGCAGGCTGGCGCCGACGAGGCCGAGACCTTCCGTCGCCGATATTCGCGTGCCCGAGAGGCTGACGATCGAGTTGAAGCCCGAGGCGAGGATGCCGGCCGTCAGCGAGACGGCTCCGGTGACCGCGATCGCCAGCACCGCATAGGTGAAGGTGGCGAGGATCTTTCCCGCGAAGATCTGGTGGCGCTCGACCGAGCGGGTGAGGATCGACTTCAGGGTGTCGTTGCGATCCTCGGAGGCGACGATGTCCCCGGCCACCAGCGCCGTGATCAGCGGGAACATCCAGACCGAGCCGAAGAGCAGGAGGACGAGCGGTATCGCCAGGCCGGTGTCGTGGACGTAGCGACCGAAGGCGACGTCGTTGGGACCGCCGCCTCGGGTCGCCAGCGCGACGACGAAGATGATCGGGACCAGCGCCGCCGCCCCGAGTCCCAGGTAGGTGCGCTTCTGGGAGCGCAGCTTCCGCAACTCCCAGCGGTAGACCGTGAGCACGCCGGGATTCATGCGGCACCCTCGAGCGCGCGGTCGGGGCGCGCTGCGGCTTCCGCGTCCTCGCCCTCGGTCAGCCTGAAGAAGAGGTCCTCGAGCGTCGCGTGGCGGGGGCTCAGCTCGAGCGCCAGGGCCCCCGACTCAGCCAGCGCCAGCGAGAGGGCGCCAACCGCGCTCTCGCTCTCGGCGCTGAAGGTCAGTCCACTCTCGGCGCCCATCTTCACCTCGCCGATGCCGGCCTGCGCCTCGGCGATCTGCCTGGCGCGCTCGTCGTCGGTGGTCCGCAGCAGGTAGCCGCTGCCGGCCTGACGCCGGAGCTCGGCCAGCGAGCCCTGGTATGCCACTCGCCCCTCGCGGACGATCGCGACCCGGTTGCAGAGTTCTTCCACCTCGGTCAGCAAGTGGCTGGAGAGGAGCACCGTCATCCCCTGCCCGGAGAGGTCGCGGATCAGGTCCCGCATGTCGCGCATCCCGCCGGGGTCGAGACCGGTCGCCGGCTCGTCGAGGAGCAGCAGCCGCGGCGCTCGCAGCAGCGCCGCGGCGATGCCGAGTCGCTGGCGCATCCCGTGCGAGTAGGTGCCGACCCTGTCCTTGGCGCGATGGCTGAGGCCGACGATCTCGAGCGCCTCCCCGATCCTCTCCTTCGCCCCGCCGCCGTCGAGGGCGGCGAAGAGATCAAGGTTGGTGCGGCCGCTCAGGTAGGGATAGAAGGAGGGGGCTTCGACGAAGCCCGCGACGCCCTCCAGCGCCCTGACGCTGGCCTGGGGATCGCGGCCGAAGAGGCGGACGGTGCCGGCGCTCGGTCCGATCAGCCCCAGCATCATCCGCAGCGAGGTCGTCTTGCCGGCGCCGTTGGGCCCGAGGTAGCCGAAGACGTCGCCGGCCTCGACGGTCAGGTCGACGTCGTCGACCGCGACCAGCTCGCCGTAGCTCTTGCAGAGTCCCCGGATCTCGATCGGCGCCGGCTCGGGCACCGACTCAGAGCGCCCTCGCCGCGGCCTCCGCCGCGGCTGGAGGGACCGACCCGATCACGATGTAGTCAACGCCGCCCCGGCTGAAGCGGAGAACGGTACCGAGCGCGGTGTCGAGCTCTTCACCCTGGGCGCCGTTGATCGAGACCTTCGGCAGGCTGAGCCCGCCTTCGGGGGTCGTGGCACCGGCATTGCCGGGTTGGGTCGCGGACTCGATCACCGCGATGCCGCCGAGTCCCTTGCCATAGGTGGCGAGCGCCGCCGACTTGCCGTCGACTTCGATGCTGCGGACTTCGCCCTGGGGAAGCCCGGCAAGCGATTCGGGCGCGACGAGCTGAAAGTCGAGGCTCTTCTGCACCGCTTCGGCTCCCGTCTTCGAGCTCGGCTGTTCGTGGTCGGCACCGGACTTCGGAGCCGGCGAGAGATCGACCACCTTGGCGCCTGGGGGCGGCGAGATTTCGAACACCGATGCGGGGACCGCTTCGAAGGAGACTTCGGTGGCTTCGAGCTGGAGAACCGGGGAGCTGCTGGCGCTGGAGTAGATAGCGGCGCGCAGCGGGGTGCCGTGGCTGGCGTCCCAGGCGATCTCGGCGCCCCCCAACAGACCGCCGTCGTGCTTCGGGGCGACGTGCAGGGTGTAGGTGGGCCGCCCGGCGACGTCGGAGGGGATCGCGCCGCTCAATTCGGCGTGCCTGCCCGCCTTGCCGATCGCTTCTTCGACCTCTTCGAGCGAGGGAGGGCCCTGCTCCTTGGCGCCCGGGCCTTCGCCCTGCTGCTTGGGCAGGGTGCCCTTGTAAACGGTTTCGGAAGTGCCGTCGTAGATTTCGAAATGGCGGTCGGCAACCAGGACCTGGCTGTCTCCACCTCCGCCTTCGGATTGCAGCTCGAGGCGGAGCCTGCCACCACCTTCGGGCGAGGCCCAAAGGCGCCCGGTCGCACCCGAGAAGAACGGGTCCGAGCCTTCGATGCTCGAGGCGTCGACGAGATGGTTGGTGAACTGGACCCGGGCGCTGATGCCGGGGACGCTCGGTGCGTTCAGCGCGTCATCGACGGCGTTAGCAAGCGGCTTCGGCTGCGGCTTCGGGCCACCGCCGGACGTCGCCATCGCCACCGCCGCGACGCCGATGGCCGCGGCCACGGTCACGACGCAGAGGGCGAGCAGTCTGCGGGTTGAGATGCGGCGAAGAGCGGTCACGGCGGTCTCCTTTTGGGAAAGCGGAATGCAGCCAGGCTAGGCCGCCATCCTGAAATAACTCTGACACCTTGCGAACCTCTGCCGCGGAGGCGGTGCCGCCGGGAAGCAGCGCCTAGGCTTGCGTCGCCGTCGGCCAACCGCGGCGGGTGGTGACCGCGGCCAGCGCAGCGGCAGTCAACATCACCAGATGCTGGTAGGCGAGCGAGACACTGACGCTGGTCGCTTCGAAGGGACCGTTCGGGGCGCCGGCGAGACCGCTGGCGTCGACGATCAGCGCAACGCCGTACAGCACGGTCGCGAGCGCGACCAGCGCCATCGCCGCGGTGACGAAGGCTCCGCAGAAGAGTGCGGAGACGAGCCGCCGGCGCGGGACGGCGATCGCGAACAGCCCTCGCCGCGCGGCGAGGGCGCAAGCTCCACCGCAGGCGAGGCCGGCCAGGATCCAGACTGCGAACACCGCCCGTCCCAGTGCGGTCGGCGCCGTCGAAGCGTGCGCGAGCACGATCAGGCCGGCGCTCAGCCCAGCGAAGAGCGCCACCGACCCGATCGCGACGGCGGCGAGCGAGCGGACCGCCCGGTCGCCGGGCGCCGGGCGCAGGCCGCCTACTAGACCTCGCTGTGAGGGCGCCCCAGCATCATCTTCGCCTCTCTCGGGTAGACGGCGGCATGGAAACGAGCGAAGCGCGGCGGGAAGTGGACGAGCGACCTTGAGCGCGAGACCCAATCGACTGCTGGCCATCTACCTGAACGACCACCTCGCCGGGGCCACCGTCGGGGTCGAGATGGCCCGGCGGCTGCGGTCGAGCAACGAGGCCGACCCCGCCCTGGGCGAGCCCCTCGCGGAAATCTGCCGAGAAATCGAAACGGATCGCGAGACTCTCAAGGGGCGATGAAGGGGCTGGGGATCTCGCAGGGCGTGGTCAAACCGGCCGCCGCCTGGACCGCCGAGAAGCCCGGGCGGCTCAAGCTCAACGGCCAAGCGCGCGGCCCGGCAGCGCAGCCGGGTCGAGGAGCTTCAGCTCAAAGCCGCCGCGACGGCGTTTGCCCAACCCGACCGAGCGCCCGGGTAGCCGGCTAGTAGGAGCGCGGCAGGCCGAGAACGTGCTGCCCGACGAAGGCCTGGACGAGGTTGTTGTTTATCGGCGCCGTCTTGTAGAGCCGGGTCTCGCGGAACTTGCGCTCGATGTCGTACTCGGCGGCGAAGCCGAATCCGCCGTGGGCGTCGAGGGCGGCGTTCGCCGCCTGCCAGGAAGCCTCGGAGGCGAGGTACTTCGCCATGTTGGCCTCGGCGCCGGCGGGCTCGCCGCTCTCGTAGAGCCAGGCGGCCTTCCAGCGCATCAGGTTGGCTGCCTCGATCGCCATGTGGGCGCGGGCGAGCGGGAACTGAACGCCCTGGTTGGCCCCGATCGGCCGCCCGAAGACTTCGCGCTCGCCGGCGTAGGCGGTCGCGCGGTCGATGAAGAAACGTCCGTCGCCGATGCACTCGGCGGCAATCAGGATCCGCTCCGCGTTCATCCCGTCGAGGATGTAGCGGAAGCCCTTGTCCTGCTCGCCGATCAGCGCCTCCTCGGGCAGCTCGAGCCCGAAGAAGAAGACCTCGGTGGTGGCGTGGTTCATCATCGTCTTGATCGGCTTGATCGTCAGCTGGGAGCCACGGTCGCGGAGGTCGACGAGGAAGACGGACAGGCCTTCGGTTTTCTTCTCAACCTCCTCCGCCGGCGTCGTGCGGGCGAGCAGGACCATCAGGTCGGAGTGCTCGGCACGGGAGATCCAGATCTTCTGGCCGTCGACAACGTAGCCGCCGTCGACCTTGCGCGCCCTGGTCTTGATCTTCGTCGTGTCGGAGCCGGCGTCGGGCTCGGTCACCGCGAAGGCCTGCAGGCGCAGCTCGCCGCTGGCGATCCGCGGCAGGTACTCCGCCTTCTGCTCGGGCGAGCCATGGCGCAGGATCGTCCCCATCGTGTACATCTGCGCGTGGCAGGCGCCGGCGTTGCAGCCGCTCGCGCAGACCTCCTCGAGGATCGCGCTCGCCGCGCCGATCCCCAGCCCCGATCCCCCGTATTCCTCGGGGATCAGTGCCGCCAGCCAGCCGTGCTCGGTCAGCGCCCGGACGAACTCGGTCGGGTGGCGGTCGGGCTCGAGCGCCCGCCAGTACTCGCCGGGGAAGTCCGAGCAGAGCGCCCGGACCGCCTCGCGGATGTCCTCGATCTCCTCCGAGACGGAGAAGTCCATGCCTAGGCCCGCCAGTCCTCGCTCGGCTCCGGGAAGCCGGCCTGCGCCTGTGGTGCGTCGCGTCGGTAGGCCATGAAGGAGCGCTTGAACTCGATCACGGTCTCCCCCCGCTGATTGATGCCGCGGGTGCGCAGGGAGACGATCCCGACATCAGGGTCGGACCGTGACTCCCGGATCGCGAGGATCTCCGACTCGGCCCAGAGGGTGTCGCCGGCGAAGACCGGGTTGGGCAGCTCGATGTCGGTCCAGGAGAGGTTGGCGGTGCCGTTCTCGCTGGTGTCGGCGACCGAGAGCCCGGTGACGAGCGAGAGCGTCAGGCAGCTGTTCACCAGCGGCTTGCCGAATCGGGTTTCGGCGGCGAACTCGGCGTTGAAGTGGACCTGGTTCGTGTTCATCGTCAGGCAGGTGAACCAGACGTTGTCGGCCTCGGAGATCGTCCGGCCGATCCGGCTGCGAAAGACGTCGCCGGGGTCGAAGTCCTCGAAGAACCGGCCGCACCAGTTCTTCGGAGCAGGCTCCACACTCATGCATGCTCTTTTCGTCGTCCGGCTGCGAGGGCCTCTCGGGCCGGACGCCGCCTAGCGAGGCGCGTACATGATCACCCCGACGCCGAGCAGGCAAATCGCCGCTCCCGCCAGGTCGTAGCGGTCGGGGCGGAAGCTGTCGAAGGCCATTCCCCAGGCGATCGAGCCGACGATGAAGACGCCGCCGTAGGCGGCGAGCACCCGCCCGAACTCGTTGCTCGGCTGCAGGGTCGCGATGAGCCCGTAGAGGCCGAGCGCGAGGAATCCGAGGATCACGAAAAGCACCCCTTTGTCCTCGCGCAGGCCGATCCAGACGAGGTAGGCGCCGCCGATCTCGGCGATCGCCGCAGCGGCGAAGAGCGCGATCGACTTGCCGGTCACGCCGGGATCGTCGTGCGCATTCTCGACCGCAGGCGCCGGACGGCAAGGGCAACGGCGATGCCCGCGATCGGCACCGCGAGCAGCCGTCCGGCGGCGCGAAGATCCTCGCCGTCGAAGATCACCCGCGACTCCACGCCGGCGACTGTGCCGATGAGGGAAAGGGCGCCCCCGCGCCTCTCCAGCCGCTGGAAGACGAACGGGTATTCGCCGAACGGCGACAGCACCTTCATCCCGCGATCCTACGACTCCTCACAACCGCTCTTCCAGCGTAATGGCGACGGTGTCGCCAGCCTCCTTCCCAATCGCCCTACGAATGTCGGCCTTAATCGGCAGCTCGTGGGTGCCGTCTCCCATCGCCCGGAAGGAGCTCCTGAATCGGCGGCCATCGACTGTTCCTCGAACCTTGACCAGGCCGCGAGTGCCGAAGAACTCGACGGAGGGAGGCCAGGCCAGGTAGGTCCAACCGCCCCTTGCGGTGCTCTTCTCCAGCGTGGCGGTGAACTTCTCGTTCAGCATCTGGTTCTCCCACGTCCGTGGACTTGGCAAAGCTCAAGTCATCCCGTTTGCATTCGCCCCCGAATAGCGCAGGGAGCCGGGCGTCGTCAGCTGCTCGCCGGTCTCCAGCAGGGTCTTCAGCCCGGAGAGAATCATCGGCCAGCCGCCATAGAGCTCCGAGTTGGCCGTCTCGTTCAGCTGGTCGTGGGTGACCGCGAGGCGGCAGGAGTCGCCGACCGGCTCGATCTCCCAGGTGACCCTGGACGTCCCTTCGCGCTCGACGTCTTCGCTCCAGAGCGCCCGGACCCCTGGTTCACGTGGCGTTCCAACGCTCTATCCGGCCGCTATCTACCGGTGCCGGTAAATCTCTCCTTGACCGTTCTCACCGCATGCTCGAACTTCTCCATGAGAGACGGGCCTGGCTGGTCGGCACGGCCATTGTTCTCGGGAGACGTATCGTCGCTGCCCGGAGCCTCTTTGGCGGGACTCTTGGCGCCGCTCGCGCTGGCGCTCGCCTCTTCGGCTGCGCTCTTAGCCTCGGTCGTTTTGGCATCGGCAACTTTGGCAGGGCCCTTGGCCTCGTCCACTTTCTGGTCAGTCATCGGTACTCCTCTCGGAGACAGAGAAACGAAAGCGCGTACGGCGCGATGGTCCTGTCCCGTATCGGGTTCCTCGCTCGCCTAGCGCGAACAGACCCTCTTTGCGAGCGTAGCTGGTTGGCCTTCACGACCCAGTCGCGCCCACCACCAACTGGCACTGAGTTGGAAGGACGCATCTCGGTGGATCGTCCTCGACTTCGCTT
>DATAIY010000441.1:0-1546 GCA_036262475.1 Solirubrobacterales bacterium | reverse complement strand
GTGCGGGAAGAAGCGTGGGGCTTCGTCACCGAGATCGTCCAGGTGGAGGGCACCGACCTCGGCATCTACCAGCCGAAGCACCCAAGTCCGCGAGCCCTACCTCGAGAACCACGTTCGTAACCTGACCGCCGTGGGTCCCGGCCAGCCCGAGATGGTTGGCCGCTACGGCGAGGCCCCCCTTTGAGCCGACCGATGGAGAAGGTGTCGAAGAAGAGAGCCGATAAGCGCGCAAGATCAGGCGCTCGACGGCGGCACCACGACGATGTGGTCATGGTGCGTCTCTGTCAGGTAGTTCAGACTGCTCAGTCAGGCGCGCCTCGTACTCGAGGAGGCCGCCGGGCGATCCCGGATGGCGCGCCAACTTCCACGCGTGATCGGGCTACTTGTGTGGCGGCGCGCCCGACATAGCAACGGGCTCGGTCAGAGATTGCAGTTCTTGGCGACCCAGACCGCGGTCGTCCCGATGTCCTTGGCGTTTCCGGCCATACCATCCGCGATCGCCTTCTGCAGTGCCGCTTCGTCGAAGGTCCCGCCTGCAGCCGCCTTCCCGATGTTGTCCATGACATCGGCATAGGTGTTGGCGGCATCCTTGATTTCGGCCGGTGCGTACTTCCGCATGTCGGCCGCAGCGGCCTGGAACTGTGCGCCCATGGTCGCGAGGTCGCCAGAGGGGGCATCGTTGAGCGCCTGAAGCTCCTTGAACGCACCACAGAAGTCGGTAGCCGCGCCTCCGGCGACCGGCGTCGAGGTCGGTGATGCGACCGCGGCCTCCGTAGGCGACACGCTGGATGCCACTGCGGACCCTGCAGGCGACACGCTGGATGCCACTGCGGACCCTGCGGGCGACACGCTGGATGCCACCGTGCCCGGCGTCGACGAGCAGCCGGCCAGCGCGACGACGAACAGAAGCGAGAGTGGAGCGATGATGCGCTTCAAGGCGAGACTCCTACGGGACAGCCGGAGGGCCTTGGCTGGTACGCCGGCCGTCTCGGAGAAGGCGAGTATGGTGGTGGACGCGCTTCCCGTCCCAGACGAGCGCGACAGGATCACGACCGTGCATGGGCGGCGCGGCTCGTTCTCGCGCTGCGGGCGCACTTGGCGTCAACGCTCCCAAAGCAGCGACGGCACCCTATTGGTGCACGATCCCGGCATGGTGTTGCTTTCTCCGGCCACCGGAGCGATGGATGGTGTCCATCCCTCGCCAGGAGACTCACCGATGCCGCCTCTATCGCTCCCGGCAATCCAATCTGGCACACCCACCGCGTGGGAGGAGGCCGTCTACGCGTTCCTCGTCGAGAAGCGCAGTCGCTCAGGCTCGACCCGCACCGTTGAGAGCTACGCCCGGATGCTCTGGCCGTTCTTCCGGGTCACGACGCCGGACCAGGTCCGCGCCGCGGACGTCCTCGCCTACGCCCACGGCATCGGCGCCTCCGGTCGGGTGCCGTCGTCGACGACGATCGGTGCCCGGATCGCCTGTCTTTCCTCCTTCTACCGCTTCACGATCCGGATGGGTCTCCTCACCGCCAACCCATGCGACGCGCTCGAA
>DATAIY010000440.1:0-2523 GCA_036262475.1 Solirubrobacterales bacterium | reverse complement strand
CAGCGACCGTCGGCTTTGGCCGCCTCGACCTCAGCCAGACCGGTTGGTCGCATCCTGCCGGCATCGATCAGCGCCTCGGCGTTGTCACGGTTGATCCGCGACCACTTCCCCCGTGGCCGCCGCGGCGTGAAGCGCTGGAGGAAGTGCCGCTCGTCGTGGCCGCGCTTCTGGCTGTCGATCCAGCCGATGCAGAGCGTCAGGTCGAGCGCCTCGGCGTAGGTGACGCTCGGCTCCGCCGCCCCTTTCTTGGCGATCTTCAGCCAGCTGCCGCCGGAGACGGCGTGGTTCTGCTCCAGCCAGGCCTCGAGCTAGGCCGGGGTCGAGAAGAGGATGGTCGGCAACTCGTCGGCCATGCGCGACATTGTCGCTCCTACTCCCGCAGCGCTTCCAGCAACGCGCCCTCACCGACGCCCTCGACCCGCACCAGCTTGTCCCGGGACTTCTCACCCCTCACCACGCTCACCTTCGACGGGGCCACCCCCACCCGCTTGGCGATCAGCCGGCAGAGCGCCCGGTTGGCCTTGCCGTCGACCGGAGGGGCCGAGACCCGCGCCTGCAGGACGCCGTCGACGATCCCCATCAGCTCGTCGCGGTGGCCACGGGGGCGGAGGCGGACCGCCAGCTGCACCTCGGCCACCGGTCCGGCCCGCGACCTCAGCGCCCAAGTGCGTCGGCGAGGAGATCAACCTGGTCGGGGTCGCTGGAGCTGGGAAACATGATCAGCTCGTCGCAGCCGGCACCCTCGAAGGCGGAGACGTACTGCTTCACGGTTTCGGCGTCCTTGGCGGCGGAATTCGCGATGTAGCCGGCGGTCTCCGGGCCGAGCCAGGCGTAGTAGTCCTCGAGGTAGGCGCGGGCGTTCTCTTCGGCGCCGTCACCGAGCGAGAAGTAGGCGAGCGCCATCTGGCGCGGCTCGCCGTCGCGGCCGGCGGCCTTCCAGGCAGCGTTCACCTTCTCGGCCATCGCGGCGAACTGGTCCGGAGGCATGCCACTCGCAATCCAGCCCTCGCCGAAGCGGGCGGCGCGGGCGAAGGAGGCGTCGACGGCGCCGCCGACTATCAGCGACGGCGGGGAGTCGACGGCCGGGCCCATCGCGTCGCCGTCCCACACCTCCGTGATCCGCGCCAGCATCGAGTCGAGCTCCTTGCCGCGGTGGCCGACCTCGAGACCGGCGGGCCCATAGTCGTCGTCGCGGCCGCCGAGGCCGATGCCGAGAGTCAGGCGACCGCCGGAGAGCGCGTGCACGCTGAGCGCCTGCTTGGCGAGGACGACGGAGTTGGCGCGCAGGGGGCCCAGTAGCACCGACGTGCAGAGGCCGATGCTCTCGGTCACAGCCGCCGCGGCGGCGAGCGCCGTCAGCGGCTCGTAGTTCGGATAGGCGATCCGGTCGATCGTGCCGAGGCTCGAGAAGCGCCGCGACTCCGCGCGCCGGGCCCACTCGGTGAGCTGCTCGCCGGTAGTGCCTGGCACGGCGTTCGGCAGTCCAATCGCGACGTCCATCTGCGGGCCTCCTGTGGTCGGGGGATCGGCTCGCCGCAACCGTTGCCGACGTTGCGGAGCGCGGTCCGGGTTATCTACCACATGGGGCTATCGTCAGCCCCGGAGCCACTACCGCTCACCACCGTCAGGAGACTTGGACCTGGCCGAGATACCCGCCGAGGCAAAGCATCTGCTGGGAGGCAAGCACTTCGTTCATTGGTCAACCTGCCCGTGCTGATTATGGATTCGAGAGGGAGAGGCCGACCGCAGGGAGGCCGTCCTCTGATTCCGGCCCGCGCATAGAGCCGACCCCCGCCGGGAGAGCGCCACGCTCGCTAGCCGCACAAACGGCCCGCGTGAGACCAGCGCCTCCCGGCGGTGCGAGGTGCCCGACGTGACCAAGCTGGGCGAGCCCGACCCGATGGCGGCGAGCTAGTCTGGCTAAGTGCTCCGACTCGTCTGGTCCGTAGCGGCGCTGCTCGCTTTCCTGGCGCTCGCCGCTCCGGCCCCGGCGGCCGCGACCAGCTCCGGCCACGGGAACGACCCGGTCGTCGTCGTGACCGGCGACGTCACGGTCGCCCGTGGCGAAACGGTCCGCGGCGTCTACATCGCCAGCGGCGACGCCAGGATCGCCGGCCGGGTCGACGGCGACGTGATCGTCCTCAGCGGCGACGTCACCGTCTCCGGCACGATCGAAGGCAACCTCTTCACGGCCAGCGGACTGGCACGCCTGCTTCCCTCGGCGGAAGTGACCGGGGACGTCAGTTACGGGAATCAGCACCCCGAGGTCTCAATCGACGCCAGGGTCCACGGGGACGTCGGCAAGAGGAACCTGCCCGAAATCGGCGGCCTCCTCTCCTGGCTCGGCGGCTTCCTGGCCTGGCTCGCGGTGAGCGTTTCGATGGCCGTCCTGGGCGTTCTCCTGCTGCTGGCGGCCCCGCGCGCAGCCGACGCGATCTACGCGCGGGCGCAGGAGCGAATCGGCCCGACGATCGCGATCGGCATCACGATCGCGATCGTCGGGCCGGTCGCCGCCGCCATCGC
>DATAIY010000439.1:0-3579 GCA_036262475.1 Solirubrobacterales bacterium | reverse complement strand
GTCGGAACGCGCTCTGGACGCTGCTCGGGATGAGCCGCTTCTATCCCTACTGCATCCCCTGGAACCACCTCGGCAACCCGTCGATGGCGGTCCCGGCCGGCACCGCCGCCGACGGCATGCCGCTCTCGGTCCAGATCGTCGGCCGCCCCGGTGACGAGGCGACCCTGCTCTCGCTCGCCGCCCAGATCGAGGCCGAGCGGCCCTGGGCGGACCGCCGCCCGCCGATCTCCTAGCGCGGCTAGCCGAAGACCTTGCGCATACGCGCCAGCTCGCGCAGGTTGCCGTGCGGGCGGATGCGGCGCTGCAGCACCATCTTCAGCTGGTTGGCGTCCGGTTTGCCGGAGGCGACCCAGTCCGCCCAGGTCGACTCGATGACCAGGTTCGGGTTGGGCGCCTCGCCCGGTTCGGCGCGGGTGGAGCCGTTGTCGATCGTCAGGTGCCAGGGGTCGGCGTCGCTGAACCGCCACTGGTAGACCAGCGGCGAGCCGTTGGCGGCCTTCGGGTTGGCGACGCGGCTGATCACGTCGAAGTAGAGGCGCTGCAGCTCCGGGGAGGAGTCCGGTGCGGGCCCGTCGGGGGGCCCGAGGATCCCGGCCATCATCAGCTTCACCTGGCGCTTGGCGACCTCGTCCTCGGACATCGCCGGATCGAACGGGAAGACGCCGGGGGGCATCTCCTCGGTCGGGAAGCCGATCGTCCGCCAGCGCTGGCGGATCAGTTTGAGGCCGAAGGCGAAGATGTCCTCGAGGGTGAAGCCGTAGCACTCGGTGTACTCGCGGTCGAGGTTCGGCGGCGAGAAGACCGCGGGTCCGTAGGGAAGGACTTCGCGCAGCAGCTCGATCACCGCCGCTTTGCACTCCTCCGACTCGGCCAGCAGTTCGGAGAGGACCTTGACGCCGAAGCCGATGTGGCGCTGCTCGTCGCGGGAGACGTTGGTCATCCCGGAGCTGAAGCCCGGCATCGTCTCCTCGGAGGCGAAGAAGTCCTCGATGAAGTGCTGGCCGGGCTGGGCGAGGCTGCCCTCGACGATCAGGTGGTAGAGGGTGATCGCCTGCGCGTACTTGGGCAGCGAGCGGTCCTTGCGCAGTTCCTCGGCCATCAGGTCGAGGCGATCGAAGACGCCGCGGTAGCCCCAGTTGAGCTGGGGGAGGGTGGAGGCCAGGGTCGCCTGCAGCGTCTCGCCGCCGACCCCGATCACCTCCTTGAAGAAGCGGTGGAAGAAGATCGAGTGGCGGACCTCGTCGACCTGCTGGGTGGCGAGGAAGTAAGCCTGCTCCTCGGTCGGCGCGGCGGTGATGTACGGGGCGAGGGTGTCGGCCACCCGGTCCTCGCCGTAGAAGAACATCGAGTAGATCCACATCGCCGAGCGCCGCTGGATCTCGCTCAGCGCCTCCCAGCCGACGCGGTCCTGGGTGAAGTCGATGTCGTAGGCGCTCCAGTTGCCCTGCTCCCAGCGGCGGTAGAGATCCTCGTAGGTGATGCTGTCCATCAGGCTCTGGGAGGCGACGCTCATCTCTTCTCCTTTTGGTGTTGCATTCCCCGGCCCGGTGAGACTAGCGCGATCCTGGCTGCCTGGCCAGTTTCGCCGGTGACCTCGATCACGCAGGGTGGGGGCGCTCGATCTCGCGCTTGAGGATCTTGCCGGTGGGACCCTTGGGAAGCTCGGCGAGGAACCAGACGAGGCGCGGGTACTTGTAGGCGGCGATGCGCTCCTTGACGTAGTCGCTGACCTCCTCGCCGGTCAGCTCCTCGCCGTCGTGGAGGACGACCGCGGCGCCGATCTCCTCTCCCCACTGATCGTGGGGGACGCCGAGGACCGCCGCTTCGCGGATCTTCGGGTGCTCGTAGAGGATCTCCTCGACCTCGCGCGGGTAGACGTTGTAGCCGCCGCGGATGATCAGGTCCTTCTTGCGGTCGACGATGAAGAAGTAGCCGTCCTCGTCGACGCGGGCCATGTCGCCGCTGTGGAACCAGCCGCCGCGCATCGCCTCCTCGGTGGCGTCGGGGCACTGCCAGTACCCCTTCATGACGTTGTGGCCGCGGATCACGATCTCGCCGACCTCCCCCTGCGCCACCGGGTTGTCGTCCTCGTCGAAGACCTCCATCTCGACTTCTTCCAGCGGCGTGCCGATCGAGCCCGGCTTGCGCTCGCGGCCGGGATGGTTGGAGCTGGCGACGGGCGAGGTCTCCGAGAGCCCGTAGCCCTCGAGCACGATGCAGTCGAAGGCCTCCTCGAAGCCGCGCAGCACCTCGACCGGCATCGAGGCACCGCCGGTGACGCACGTGCGCAGGGCCGAGGTGTCGAAGTCCTCCCGGCCGGGGTGGTGCAGCAGCGCCCCGTACATCGTCGGCACCCCATAGAAGTTGGTGACGCCGTCGCGCTGCATCGTCTCCAGCGCTTCGCCCGGGTCGAAGCGGGGCAGCAGCGTCAGCGTGGCGCCGACCCGGAGCGAGGCGTTCATGCTGACCGTCTGCCCGAAGGAGTGGAAGAGCGGCAGGGCGCCGAGGATGACGTCTCCCTCCTTGACCTCGCAGGTCGTCCGCGAGGCGATATCTGCGTTGCGGGAGAGGTTGAAGTGGGTCAGCTCGGCCCCCTTCGGCTTGCCGGTGGTGCCCGAGGTGTAGAGGATCACCGCGGTGTCCTGCTCGTCGGTTTCGGCGACCGCGGCGGCGGGCTCGTGCCCTGCCAGCAGGTCGGCGAGGGCGGTCGGCTCGACCTCGATCAGCTCGGCCCCGGCGTCCTCGGCGCCCAAGCGCGCCTCCTCGCCGAAGCCGTGCCAGGCGAGCAGCATCTTCGCTCCCGAATCGCCGAGGTAGAAGGCGATCTCGCGGCGCTTCAGCAGCACGTTCATCGGCACCACGATCCCGCCTGCCCGCAGCACCCCGTAGTAGGCGATCGGGAACTCGGGGACGTTGGGGAGCATGACTCCGACGCGATCGCCGGGCGCCAGCCCCCGCCGCCGCAGCAGCGTCGCCAGCCGGGCGCTGAGCTCGTTGAGCTCGGCGTAGGTCAACTCGGTGTCGTTCAGCCGCACCGCGGCGGCGTCCGGAACGCGGCCGGCACTCCTGGTGACGATCGATGCGAGGTTCAAGCCCATCTCTCCCAGCCGCAGTCTAAGCGCGAGTCGTTCGCTAGGCTCGGCAGATGGAGGATCTCGGTCAGCCAACTTCCTATCTGGCGGTGAGCAACGGCGTTCCTGTGTATTCGAGCGACGGGGAGAATCTCGGCCGTGTTGTTCGGATCCTCTCGGCGCCCAACCTCGACATGTTCGACGGGATCGTCTTCGACACCACCGCCGGGCCCGGCGGTCACAAATTCGTCGACGCGCCTGAGGTCGGCGACCTGTACGAGCGCGGAGTGGTGCTGAAGATCGATGCCGCCGAAGCCGCCGAGCTGCCCAAGCCTGACGCCAACCCCGGATCGCTCGCGGTCAATCCGGCGGACCTCGGTGCCGGCAGCGGGCGCGGCGGGTTTCTCCGCCGCAGCTGGGATCGCCTCTCCGGCAAGGGCTGAGCGCGGGGGCGCGATCGCGCCGGTCCGACTCGGATGGCCGCGATGCGGGGGATGCTTCTGACTAT
>DATAIY010000438.1:0-2271 GCA_036262475.1 Solirubrobacterales bacterium | reverse complement strand
CCCTGAGGGCGGTCTTGCGGAGGACGTCCGCGATCCGGCGCTCGAGATTTCGCACGCCGGCTTCACGCGTGTACTCGCGGACGACGGTGCGGAGTGCCTTGTCGTTGATCGAGACCTGCTTCTTCTTGAGCCCGTGCGCCTCGAGCTGCTTCGGCACGAGGTACCGCTTGGCGATCTCGACCTTTTCCTCCTCGGTGTAGCCCGAGAGCTGAATCACGTCCATCCGGTCGAGCAGCGGGCCGGGGACCGTGTCGAGGACGTTGGCGGTGGCGATGAAGACGACGTCGGAGAGGTCGAACTCGAGGTCGAGGTAGTGGTCGCGGAAGGAGTCGTTCTGCGCCGGGTCGAGCACCTCCAGCATCGCCGAGGCCGGGTCGCCGCGGAAATCGGCGCCCATCTTGTCGATCTCGTCGATCATGAAGACGGGGTTGCGGGAGCCGGCATCGCGGAGAGCGCGGACGATCGTGCCGGGCAGGGCGCCGATGTAGGTGCGGCGGTGGCCGCGGATCTCCGCCTCGTCGCGGACGCCGCCGACCGAAATTCGCTCAAACTCGCGCCCCAGCGCCTTCGCGATCGAGCGCCCAAGGCTGGTCTTGCCGACCCCCGGCGGGCCGACGAAGCAGAGGATCGGGCCCGGCGAGTCGGGGTTCAGCTTGCGCACCGCCAGATACTCGAGGATCCGGTCCTTGACCTTCTCGAGGTCGTAGTGGTCGGCGTCGAGCACCTTGCGGGCGTGGACGATGTCGAGGTTGTCCTCGGTCTCCTGCGACCAGGGGAGCTCTACCAGCCACTCGAGATAGGTTCGGATGACGCCGTGCTCAGCTGCGGCGGGCGGCAGTTTCTCCAGCCGCGAGAGCTCGCGATCGGCGGCTTTGCGCGCCTGCTCGGGCAACTCCGCCGCCTCGACCCGCTCGCGCAGTTCGTTCACTTCGGCCTGCTGCTCGTCCTCCTCCCCCAGCTCCTCCTGGATCGCTTTCAACTGCTGGCGCAGGAAGAACTCGCGCTGGCCCTTGTCAACTTCGGACTGGACCTGGGTCTGGATCTGGGTCCCGAGTTGCACCACCTCCAGCTCACGGGCGAGGATGCGCGAAAGGTGGCGCAGCCGCTTGGCGACGTCAACCTCTTCGAGCAGTTTCTGCTTCTCCTCGGTCCCGATCCGCAGCGAGCCGGCGATCAGGTGGCCGAGCGCCGCCGCGTCGTCGATGTTGGCGACCGCCAGCCGCAGCTCCTCCGGCAGGTACGGGATCTGCTCGACGATCTCCGAGAAGGTCTGCTGGACGTTGCGGGTCAGCGCCTCCAGCTCGGCGCTGGGCTCGCTGACGTCGGCCAGCTCGGAGATCCGCGCCACCAGGTAGGGCTGCTCGGTGACGTAGGAGCCGAGCTGGACCCGCTGCATCCCCTGGACGAGGATACGGAGCGAGCCGTCCGGGACCTTGGCCATGCGAACGACGACGCCGACCACGCCGACGTCATAGAGATCGGCGGGACCGGGCTCCTCATTCTCGGGGTCACGGGAGGCGACCATCACCAGCATCCGGTTGGTGCCGAGCACGTCGTTGACCAGCTGAATCGAGCGCTCCTGGCCGACCGCTAGCGGGTTCAACGTCTCCGGAAAGCTGACCGAGTCCCGCAGCGGCAGGACCGGCAGCGCCTCCGGGAGCGGCTGGTTGGCGCGGATCGCGTCCTCCGCGTCGAGCGGCGAATCGACGACCTCGAGAACCGGTGCTCCCTCCATCACTTACGGCCTATCGGCACCCTGCGGGTGGTCTCGTCGGGGTCGCGCAGCGGCAGTTCGACTCGCAACACGCCGTCTGCGTAGGTCGCGCTGGCCTGGTCTGCGTCGACCTCGACCTGGAGCTCGACAACGCGGCGGAAAGGCCCCGAGGGGATCTCGACCTGCTGGTAGACCCGGCCCTCGGTCTCCTGCACCGGTCGTTCGCCGACGATCGCCAGATGGCGACCGCTGACCTCGATCCCAACCTCGCTCAGCGCCACCCCGGCGAGGTCGACTTTGACGACTGCCCGCTGGGGGTCACCGCAGTAGTAGACGTCGACGTTGGGAGAGAAGCCGGTGGTGCGCCGGTGCACGTAGCGGGTGCGACCCCAGGCATCGCCCAGGATCTGGTCCATCTCGCGGCGCATCCGGGCGAAGTCTGAAAAGAGATCGCGTTGGGGCATCCCGCAAAACATAGCCTCCGGGCAGCGCCCGGGTGCCTCGGTGGGAAGGAGCCTGCGGGCGGGCGCGGGGCGTCTGTTCTCGGCCCCTCCCCC
>DATAIY010000437.1:0-3629 GCA_036262475.1 Solirubrobacterales bacterium | reverse complement strand
GTGCCGGTGAGGTCGACCCCCGTGAGCTTCTGCCCATTGGCCGAGAGCGTCCTCGACCCCGATGCGGTTAGCTGCGTCCCCGCCGGGACGCCGGTGCTTGTGGCGTCGGGATAGCCGCAGGCGCTCGGGCGTGGGAAGCAGTTCCCGTGATGCGATGTAGCCGTCGGCTGAGGCGATGTAGCCGTCGGCTGAGGCGATGGAGCTGGCCCTGGTGTCACTGCGGACACGAACAAGCCGATCAGTGCTGCCGCCACGAGCAAGCCGAGCAGTACCTGCAGACTTCGCCGGACGCCAGGGAGGTTGTTGCTCAAACCGAGCCGACCTGGAGTAGCGGGCGCAAGCGGTCCCTGGCCTCCGTCGCGGCTCGCCTGAGTATCGGCCAGACGCGTGGGGTGGGGGAGGGCACGTTCGCTGGATCAATGCTGCAGAGCGGCTTGAGGTGGATCTCCAACTTGCCAGGTTCGCAGGGCATCGAAGAATCGAACGGGACTGTTGGCGAGCACTCCCCCGACCAGCCGGCAAGGCCCTGGTTGAGGTCTCTGGGGGACTCGACCACAAGTGACTTGGCGCCGCTCGGTACGTTGACCCGAAGGCGGTGGGAATAGGGCCTCACGCGGACGATGCCTCCGTCCAGCCTGATCGAATGGTTGGTTGCGGCGATCTCCCCGAGGGATGTCCACTGAACCTCTCCGAGTCGGTTGACCCGCGACGCGGTCGCCGCCAGCAGGTCGAGGCCCTCGGAGAGATCACCGTGGTGTCCGTATAGGACCAGCGGATGACCCAGGAATGCGCGCAGGGCGATCTCGCTGAACTCGGTCTTGAGGGGGATCCTTGGAATGACCGCACATCCTTCGGCGAACTCGGCCGGATCCCAGCCCGCAAGAGGGCGCCCGGCAGGCGTCCGCTCCGTCCAGGGGAGCGGATGGATCGCACACAGCGCATCGAAGCCGAGCGCCCCGAGAGCACGCGCGATGTTCGCCCCGCACATGCCGTGGGGCGGGGTCATCACGCGGTCGATCCCCAGGCCGTAGCGTGATTCGAAGCGCGCCGCGCGTCGCATCGCCTGTGCGGCGATCGCGATGGCGTCGGCGTCGTCCACCGGCTGCATCAGTTCTCGGGCAACGTGGTTGTTGCCGTGGAGGACGAGCGACAGCCTGTCGGCGTGCTTCCGAAACAGGTCTACCGTGGCGCGGTGTTGGCCCCACACGTCCAGCGGAATCATCGCCATCGATGCGTGATAGCCGTGAGCATCTGCGTGTTCGAGCAGCTGCCGGTAGTCGATGAAGCCATAGGTTCGCCAGCGGAGGTTCGGGTCGTCGAAGAGGATGACCGCACGCAGCTTCGGGGAGCTGAAGGAATCAGCGTCGGTGACAGTGCGGAGAAATTGGACCAGGGCGATCAGGGTCAGAGCGTGTTCGGTGAACAGGTCGCGAAGTGCCTGGTCGGGCCCAAGCTCGGGGAGCGCGCAGCGGACCCGGTGGACGGGGGCCGAGCCGCGCGACTTCGTCCAGGCCGGGCCCGACCGGGCCGAAGCGAGGACTTCCTGGGCACGGTCCAGCGGTCCTAGGCCAGGTCCTTCCACGGTGTCGCTAACGGAGACGCCGCGGATCCGCTGGTCCACAGCGTCGCATTCGCTCAGGAGAACCTCTCCGGGCGGGGCGTGCAGACCGCGCTCGCCCCCCACCACCAGCGTCGGGAGCCCTGTGCCTGCCATATCGTCTCGGCTCGGGAAGGCGCCCTCATCGCAAATTGCGATCAGCGCATCAGCGTCGCCGCGCCCTTCGTTCGCGGGCTTGAAGGAAACGGGAAAGGCCAGCTCGAGCGCCGCGAACAACCGGGCTCTGGCAGTGATCGCTATGCCTGGTTGAACGGCCACGGTCCTTCTGCGATCGCGGTCGGTGTCCACCCTTGGCAAGCAACGCCTGCCCACCCAGGCTTCTTGCAGCTCTTCCGCACGCCAGGGGACGGAAGATAGATCTCACCGCGCTCGTTGACTGAGCAGATGCAACTCGGGATGCACATGCGCGAGCTGTGGGGGCAGAAGGCCGGTTTGGCGATCGCTCTGGTCTTGGCGATCTTCGCCGCAACAAGATTCCTATCCGGGATCAGCCTCTTCCCACCGAGCCTTGAGCACGACCCGGCCAGCCTGGGGAGCGCCTCCACCCACGTGCTCGTCGACACCCCGCGATCCTCCGTGATCGACCTGCGCGAGAACACCTACAACCTGACGGAATTGACCAACCGAGCCTTGTTCTTGGGCAACGTTTTGGCAAGCCTGCCGGTACGCGAATACATCGGCCGAGAGGCGGGCGTTCCGGCAGAAGAGATCCGGGTATCCCCACCCGTGACCCCCGAACAGCCGCGGCCGCTCGCCGAAAGCGAACACCAGCCGAAGACATCGGACATTCTCAAATCCCCTGACGAATACCGACTGAGCATTCAATCCAACCCGACTGTTCCAATCATCGATATCTACTCCGAGGCGCCGGACGGCGCGACCGCGGGGAAGCTGGCCAACGCGGCTGTGGGTGGACTCCGCGACTACCTCCGTTCGATCGCCAAGAAGCACGCCACTCCCTGGAGCGACCGGGTGAGGTTGGCTCAGCTCGGACGTGCGACCGGCGCAGTCATCAACCCCGGGGCGGGGATCCAGCTTGCCGCCCTGGCCTTCTTGGCGGTCTTCGCGGCTTCGTGCGCGGCGGTGCTGTTCATCGGCAGGGTACGGCGCGGTTGGGTGGCTTCCGGGGGGTTCACCGGCCGGCCGGTCCGCGACTCGAGCTGACGAGATGGAGGCCGTCGGGATCCTGCGAGTGCTCTGGCGGCGGCGCATCCTCGTCGCGCTTGGCGCCCTGCTGGCATTCGGGTTGGGCTTACTGATGATGTATCGGATCTCGCTCTTTCCCCCGACGCTCCAGAGTCGCACCACCGCTTCGGGCTACGCGTTGGAACGAGATCTCGTAGACACGGCCCCCTCGGCGATTACAGACGTTCGCGAACAAAGTGCTGCGTCGAGCGTCAGCAGTGCGGCACTCCTCGGTGGCCTCTTGGCGAGCGACGAAGCGAGGGCCACGATGGCCGGGGAGGTCGGTGTGCAGCCCTCTGAAATCGGTGTAATCGGTCCTGGCACCGAAACACCGGTGGTCACAACTGCTCTGGCGGAACAGGCGATCCAGGTCGCCAAGCCACATGAGCCATACCTCGTCACCGTGAGCGAAGATCCGGGCCTGCCGATCCTCACGATCCTGGCGACCGGACCCGATCCGCAAACGGCGGGAAAGCTGGCGAAGGGGGCGTCGGTGGCCCTTGCCACGCTGGCCCGCCGATCGACAGCGGTCAGAGGCGAGGTCAGAATCGACCGGCTGGGAAGGGCGGAGATCGGGACCAGGGAATCCGGGACGGGAAAGCTCAAAGCGGCTCTGATCGCGATCGCCGCCTTCGTCGCCTGGTGCTTGGCGATCGTCATGCTCGACGGCTTCAACTGGCGCCGATCCAGATCATCCTCATCCGTCTGGACAGGCGGACAAACGCAAGCATGATGCAGTCCGAGCCTCCAGCCAAGGTCGTTCCCCGGCCGAGATCAATGTTTGAAATTCGCTCAAGGGCCTGGTGGGCCGGGCTGTGACTGGAGC
>DATAIY010000436.1:0-1630 GCA_036262475.1 Solirubrobacterales bacterium | reverse complement strand
GCGGCTGCTCCTCCAGCGTCTTCACGATCACCCGCTCGATCTGCTCATCGCCGATCTGCCGCGGCTTGCCCGGGCGCGGCTCGTCGTGCAGGCCGTCGAGTCCGCGCCTGGCGAAGCGTCCCCTCCAGCGCCCCACGGTCTGGGTGGCGCAGCCCAGCCGAGCGGCGATCTCCTTGCTCTGCTCGCCGGCGGCTGCCGCCAGCACGATCCGGCATCGCAGCGCCAGGGCCTGGGCGCTGCTCGGGCGCCGAGCCCATCGCTCGAGCACCTCCCGCTCCTCTTCGCTGAGCACGACATCCACACGTCGGGGCATGAGGCCTCCTATCGTCGCCTGCGATGACGACGACTTCGACGGGTAAGCGGCAATGCCTGCTCACTAACGACTCAGGTCACTAGTGTAGTGTCTCGTAAATAAGTGGCTTTTGTGGTAGGGTGCCCTATGCGCCCTCCCACTGCGCCCCTGGCGCTCACCGACGAGCAGCGCGAGGTGCTCGAGCGGCTCTCGAAATCGAGCAGCGCCGCGCACCGCGATGTCCAGTGCGCGCAGGTCCTGCTGCTGGCGGCAGGGGGCGAGGCGAGCACGCGGATCGCCGCCCAGGCCGGGGTCTCGCCGACGACGGTGGCAGCCTGGCGGCGGCGCTTTGCGCAGGAGGGCCTGAAGGCGTTCTCTGGGGTGCGCCCCGGGCGGGGTCGCAAGCCTTCGATCAGCCCCGAGAAGGTGGCGGAGATCGTGCATGCGACGCTGCACTCCAAGCCCGAGGGCGAGACGCACTGGAGTTGCCGCTCAATGGCCAAGGCGCAGGGGGTGAGCCCGGCGAGCGTGCAGCGGATCTGGTCGGCGCGGGGGCTAAAGCCCCACCGCATCGAGACCTTCAAGCTCTCAAACGACCGCCGCTTTGAGGAGAAGCTCGTCGATGTCGTCGGGCTGTACCTGAACCCGCCGGAGAAGGCGGTTGTGCTGTGCATGGACGAGAAAAGCCAGATCCAGGCGCTCGACCGCACCCAGGCCTCGCTGCCGATGAAGCGCGGTCGCGCGGGCACGATGACCCACGACTACAAGCGCAACGGCACCACCACGCTGTTCGCCGCGCTTGACGTGCTGAGCGGCGCGGTGATCGGTCAGTGCCTGCCTCGCCATCGCCACACCGAGTTCCTGAGGTTCCTGCGCACGATCGAGCGCGAGGTCCCCGAGGGCCTTGAGATCCACCTGATCCTCGACAACTACTCAACCCACAAGCACGAGAACGTCCAGAGGTGGCTGGTCCGCCACCCCCGCTTCCACCTGCACTTCACCCCGACCTCGAGCTCGTGGTTGAACCTCGTCGAGCGCTGGTTCGGCAAGCTCACCGAGAAGGCGATCCGCCGCGGCGTCTTTCACTCGGTCCCCGAGCTGATCGCCGCGATCGAGGGCTACCTGAAGGCCAACAACGAGAACCCAGAGCCGTTCGTGTGGACGGCGACCGCCGACTCGATCCTCGAGAAAGTCCGCCGCGGGCGCGTCGCCCTCGATGAAATCACCAGCTAAAACCGAGACACTGCACTAGCCGTAAACGACACGCCTCCGAGGCTTGGCCCAGTTTCCAGTTGATCCTCCCCCCATCGGTACTTCCTCCCCGTTCCGCTTGGGGCT
>DATAIY010000435.1:0-13620 GCA_036262475.1 Solirubrobacterales bacterium | reverse complement strand
ACGTCGATCCCCAGCTCCAGCGCGTCGGTCGCGACCACCGCGAGCAGCTCGCCGGAGCTGAGGCGGTCCTCGATCTCGCGCCGCTGCTGCGGCGTGTAGCCGCCGCGGTAGGGGGCGATCCGCGCCGCCAGCTCCGGCTTGCCGCGCCGCTTCAAATTTTCGCCGGCGAAGCGCTGGATCAGCTCGATCCCGCGCCGGCTTTTGAGGAAGCAGATCGTCCGCACGCCCTGGGAGACCAGCTCGGCCAGCAGGTCGGCCGCCTCCGAGAGCGCCGAGCGCCGGATCCCGCTCGCCTTGTCGATCAGCGGCGGGTTCCACATCGTCACCTCGCGCCCGGCCCGCGGGGCGCCGTCGTCGTCGATCAGCTGGAACGGAGTCCCGACCAGCCGCTCGGCCAGCTCAACCGGGTTGGCGATCGTGGCCGAAGCGAGCAGGAAGCGCGGCTCGGACCCATAGGCCCGCGCCACCCGCCGCAGCCGCCGCAGCACGTTGGCGACGTGGGAGCCGAAGACACCGCGGTAGGTGTGGGCCTCGTCGACGACGACCCAGCCGAGGTTGGCGAGGAAGTCGCCCCAGCTCTTGTGGTGGGGCAGCAGCCCGATGTGGAGCATGTCGGGATTGGTGAGCACGAGGTTGTTGCGGCGGCGGATCGCCGGCCGCTCCTCGCGCGGGGTGTCGCCGTCGTAGATCGCCTCGCGCAGGCCCGGCGGTCGCAACATCGCCAGCTTGCGCGCCTGGTCCTGCGCCAGCGCCTTCGTCGGGTAGAGGTAGAGCGCACGGCGCTTGGGCTCGCGGGCGATGCCGTCGAGCACCGGCAGGTTGAAGGCGAGGCTCTTGCCCGAGGCGGTGCCGCTGGTGATCGCCAGGTTGGAGTGCGCCGCCGCCTCGTAGGCCTCGAGCTGGTGCGTGTAGAGGCGCTCGATGCCGCCGCGCCGCAGCGCCTCGGAGAAGGCCGGGTCGAGCGAATCCGGCAGCGCCACCGGCCGCGCCCGCCGCTCCTTCTCGGAGCTCTCGGCGACGATCCGCCCGTCGCGTCGCGCCGGGTCGATCGCGACCGCCCAGGGCGTCTGCAGCAGGCTGGCGCCGCCAGACGTCGTCATGTGGCGTCCTCGGTCGCCCGAATAGCGCTGCTATTCGGGCTTCCTGCGTCCTTGCCTGACGACGCCTGGGACCCGCCAGCGCTACCCCGCACGATCCGCCCTGCCACCCGCAGCGCCTGCAACGAAGAGCGGTCGTGGATGCGGAGCACATCGGCGCCCTCGCGGACCGCCAGCGCCACCGCGGCCACGGTTCCCCACTCCCGTTCCGCCGCCGCCAGCCTTCCCTCCCAGGACCCGCCCAGCACCGCACCGATGAAGTCCTTGCGCGAGAGCGAGACGTAGAGCGCCAGCCCCAGCGAGCGCAGCTCGCCAAGCCGCCGCAGGATCTCCAGATCCTGCTCGGGGCTGAGGTCGAAGTCGAGTCCGGGGTCGATCGCGATCTGCTCCTCCGCGACGCCAAGCTCCAGCGCCAGCTCGACTCTCCCCTCGAACCAGGACTTGAGGTGATCGACGACGTCGTCGTATTCGCGCCAGGGCCGGTCGACCCGTGGCGGCCCCTCGATGTGCATCAGCACGTAGCCGCAGCCGGCCCTGGCGACGAAGTCGAACATCTCCTCCGAGCCACCGCCGATGTCGTTGACCGCACCCGCGCCCGCCGCCAGCGCCGCCCGCCCGACCTCGACCGAGAAGGTGTCGGCGGAGATCGGCACACCGCATCCGGCCAGGCCCTCCAGCGCCGGCACCAGCGCCGCGGCCTCCTCCTCGGGCGGCACCGGCGGCCCGCTCTTGGCGGCAACGGCGCCGACGTCGAGCATGTCGAAGCCCGCCTCGACCAGGGCCAGCCCGTCGGCGGCGGCCCGCTCCGGCGTCCCGCTCCGCGCACCCTCGAACATCGAGTCGACGGTGACGTTGACGATCGCCGCCGCCAGCGGCTGCTCCAACTCGAGGGTCCTGTCAGCCAGCCGCCATTGCATCGTCGCTACGGTAGCGACCGGGCCGATGACACTGAGATGCGTCTACACCGACCTCGACGGAACCCTGCTCGGGGAGGGCGGGTCGCTCTTCCGCGACGCCGACGGCGCCTTCTCGCTCGCTCAGGCGCGCGGCCTCGAGGCCTGCCAGCGGGCCGGGGCCGAGGTCGTGATCATGTCCGGGCGCCGCGAGCCCCAGGTTCACGAGGCCGCCCGCCTGATGGGCCAGACCTCCTACATCTACGAGGCCGGCTCGGCCTTCGCGATCGAAGGCGAGATGACGCTGATGACCGGCGAGATGGGCCCGAACGAGGACGGCACGATCTACGAGCAGATCGAGGCACGGGGGATCCCGAAGCTGCTGTTCGACCACTTCCCGGGGCGGCTCGAGTACCACGCTCCCTGGCACCATGGCCGCGTCCTCTCCCACCTCTTTCGCGGCAAGATCGACGTCGACGAGGCAAACACCCTGCTCGGCGAGCACGGCGACGACGACCTGCGGCTGCTCGACAACGGCGCGATCGGCAGCGACATGGCCGCGATCGAGGGCCGCACGCACGCCTACCACCTGGTCCCGCGCATGGTCAGCAAGGCCGGGGCGGTCGCCGCCCACGCCCGCGCCCGCGGCTACGACCCGGCCGGGTGTATCGCCGTCGGCGACTCGATCGAGGACCTCGAGGTGGCCGCAGCGGTCGGTCGCTTCTTCGTCGTCGCCAACGGGCCCGAGCGCGACGCCGGCCTGCGCGCCTCCCTCTCCAGCTGGGACAACGTCACCGTGACCGATGGGAGCATGGGCGATGGCTTCTACGAGGCGGTCGTCTCGACCCTGGTCGAGAGGCGATGAGCAGCCACTAGTATCGAGCTCTCGCTAGTCGAGCCCGCAAAGAGGCAAAAGGAGCAGCGCTTGTCGTCGGATACCGCGACCGTCGCAGAGCAGGAGTACCTCGAGATCATGTTCTGGCTGGAGGAGGCCGGGCTGCCGATGACCGGCGCCAACATCGCCCGCGCGATGCAGCTCTCGCCGCCGACGGTGCACGAGATGGTCGGTCGCCTGGTCGACGACGGCTACGTCGAGCGCAACCCGAACAAATCGCTCTCCTTCACCGGGTCCGGGCGCGAGCACGCAAGCCACATCGTCCGCCGCCACCGGATGATCGAGCGCTTCCTCACCGACGTCCTCGGCATCCCCTGGGACGAGGTCCACGAGGAGGCCGAGCGGATCGAGCACGCGATGTCACCGGTGCTGGAGGAGCGGATGCGGGCGGCGATCGGCGACGCCACCACTTGCCCCCACGGCCATCCGATCCTCGAGGGGATCCGCGAGCAGGGTTCGCTTCTGGCCGACGTCTCGGTCGGCGCCGACGTCACCGTCCTGCGCTTCGAGAACGAGGCCGAGGAGCTGCTGCACTACCTGCGGGCCGCCGGCCTGGAGCCGGGCTTGGAGGGCAAGCTCGAGAGCTCCAACGAGGACAGCGTCACGATCGCCTCCTCCGAAGGCAGCCACGAGGTCAGCCGCAGCGTCGCCGAGACCGTCTCGGTCCGCGCCGACCCGGCGCCGCCGCCACGGGCGGCGATCCCGGAGCAGCTCGTCCTCTCCTCGGACCGCTACGGCAGGTAGGCCACCCCGCCGCCTACTGCGGAATCGGCACGGACACGATCGGCGAGGAGGTCGGCGCTTGGCTGCCGCCCGTCGGCTCCTTGGTGACCATCACCAGGTCGACGCCGCGCATGTCGCCGATCGTCGTCGAGGCGTTTCCTTCGCGGTCCGGGACGAACAGCGCCTTGACCGGTTCGACTTCGCCGTCGCGGCGCACCCAGGCCTCGAGCACGCGGTCTTCGGGGAGCTTCTTCACGTCGGCGAGACGAAGTTCGCCGGCGTCGCCTTCGCGAACCACCTTCGCGGTGACGCCCGGAGAGTGGCCGGAGACCACCGTGCTGAGGGGGCCGCCGCTGTCGCTGCCACCGCCGCCGATCTCGTAGCCAGAAAGGGCAACGACGACCATGGCGACTGCCGCAAGTCCAGCGAGGGGCCGCCAATCGCGCGAACCCGCGCTTGGCCTCCGCAGCCAGGCCGCGACGCGACGGCGGAACCCGCCCTCGGCAGAAGCCGTCTTCACACCGGCCGCCCGCGCGTCGGCGCGGACCTCGGTCAGCACCCGGTCGCGCAGCCGCGGCGGCGGCTCGAGCCGCTCGACTGCCTCCGGCAGCGCCGCGACCGCCGCGGTCAACCAGCGCATCTCCGAGCGGCAGCGTTCGCAGTCCTCCGCGTGGCGCTCCAACTCGGCGGCTTCGTCGGCCTCCAGCGCCCCCAGCATGTAGGCGGCGAGGTCCTCGCTCCAGCGATCGTGCTCTGTGCGCGTCATGCCAGTCCCTCCGCCAACTCGCCGCGGATCTTTTCCAGTCCCAATCTCATTCTTCCCTTTACGGTGCCGAGCGGAATCCCTAGCATCCGTGATATCTCCGACTGGCTGAAGCCGCCGAAGTAGGCGAGCTCGATCACCTTCGACTGCTCACCGGGAAGCTGGCCAAGCGCACCGCGGACCTCGGTAGCGGTCTCTCGCCGCATCGCCTCCTCCTCGGTCAGCTCCTCGGAGGGTCGCTGCTCGAGGACCGCATCGTCGTCGAAGGTCAGCTTCGGCGCTTTCCCGGCCTTGCTGCGGAGCGAGTCGATGGCACGGTTGCGGACGATGCTGAGCATCCACGACCGGACGCTGCCTCGCGTCCGGTCGAAGCGGGCGCCGCTGCGCCAGATCGAGATGAAGGCCTCCTGGGTGACGTCCTCGGCGGCCGCCCGCTCGCCGACGATTCTGTACGCCAGCGAGTAGGCGACACCGCCGTGGCGGTCGTAGAAGACCTCGAAGGCCTCGGGATCCTTTGCCCCGATCAGCGGCATCAACTCCTCATCGGCCAGCCGCTCGGCCTTCTCTCTTCTAACGCTCATCTCTACCTATCTTCCGCTCCTCCGCACCGCGACCGCTAGGCGATGAACGGTTCGACCGCCTTCAGCACCTGCGCTTCGTCGAGCGAGGGGTCGAAGGCTTCGGGAGCCGGATCTTCCTTGTTCTGGAGCCGGATCGCCGCCGCATGGCGTGCCTCGACCTGGACGATCGAGCCGGCCGCGCCGAGAACTTCTTTGGATTTGATCATCGGCCCGGCCCCGTTGTAGGCGCTGACCCCGGTGTCCTCGAAGCTCTGCGCCAGCTTCAGGAAGCCGGCGGTGTTGTTGTAGGGGAATTCGAACTTCGGCTCGGAGACGGGCTTGCCGCCGAGCTGCTTGATCGTCGCCGTCAGGGCATCGACGTGCTGATTCTCGTCGTCGGCCAGCAGCCCGATCAGGCTCTTCAGTTCGCCGCTCGCCTTGGCCCGGGTCTTCGCTTCCCTATAGAAGGTCGACTCCAGGTACTCCAGGGTGAGGGCGAAGTTGAGGATTTCGACGTCACCACCGCCCGACATCGCAAGCGCCTTGCGGACGTAGGGGCCGACCATGAAGGTGCCGTAGACGGCGCCCGCGGCCAGCGCTCCCTTGAGAATGACATCGCCGCGGGAGAGGTCTCCGCTGTCCTCGACCACCTCTACGCCGGCGAGCTCTGGATGTGCAAGTTCCTCGTGACTCATTGCTTTCTCCTTTCGCTTTCTCGCCGCGTCAGCTGACGATGAACGGTTCGACGGACTTGAGAACGGTCTTGGCGTCCGCCGGTTTGGCAAATGCCCCGTCGGGCGTGATCGACAGCCCCAGCAGGGTGTTGAGCGCGGAGGCGTGCCTGCCCTCGACGCTGTGGATCGCCAGCGCGGAGGCCAGCACTTCCGGGCTTTCGATGTTCCCGGCCTGGCCGAGGTAGGCCGCGGCGCCGAGGTTCTCGACCGTGCCCGCCAATTCCAGCACCGACTTGGCGCTCTTCAGCGGGAATTCGGTTTTCGGTTCCGGCGCCGGCTTGCCGCCGAGCTGCTTGACGGCGGCCGTGAGGGCGCTGACGTGTTCGGCCTCCTCTTCGCCGAACTTCTTGATCGTCGCCAGTTCGGCACCCTTGAAGAGGCCGCTCTTGACCACGTCGGCGTAGAAGGCGGTCTCCAGGTACTCGAGCGTGAGGGCATAGTTGAGGATGCCGATGTCGCCCTTGCCGAACTGTTCGGTTTCGCTGCTGCCGCCGCCACCGCTCTGAGCGGAGGTGGTCGTGGTGGTACCGCTGTTACTGCCGCAGGCGGCGAGGAAGGCGGCCATCGCGGCCGAGCCTCCGCTCAGCGCCATGAACTTGCGACGTGAAACCGGATCCTTCACGGCGCGAGCGATTGCGCTCTGCGCCGCTGCGTCTGCTTTCTCGCGTTCGGTGCTCTCAGGCATGTCGTTGTCTCCTCGCTGGTTTGCGCATCTGTCGGTCCCCTACGCGAGGTCGGCGCCGGCCGGATCACAATTGCCGCATTCCCTGTCTGAGGAGCCGAGATCGGGGGAACTGACACGGGTTTCGTGATCCGATCGGGGCGGGCGCGCGTAGGTGGTGGCATGGGATCCGCCACCCCTGCCGCCAACACCGAGACCGGAAGCACCCGTTCACGCGGCGGTCCCGCACGCCTCCTCCTCGCCGCGCTCGCGGTCTTGCTGGTGGGACTCGCGGTCCCGCTGGTCGGCTGCGGCGGCGGCGACTCCACTTCCGCGAGCTCGACCTCCTCCGCCGGCTCGGCAGCCGCCTCTGGCGGCGCCAAGGCGGTGACGATCCAGGACTACATGTTCAAGCCCGCGAGCATCACCGTCCCGGTCGGCACCACGGTCAAGTTCACCAACCGGGACTCGACCCCCCACACGGCGACGTCGAAAGAGTCGGGCGCCTTCGAAAGCGGCCCGATCGACACCGGCAAGACCGGCGAGATCACGCTCAAGAAGGCGGGGACCTTCGCCTACTACTGCGCCTTCCATCCCTTCATGAAGGGCACGATCACCGTCAAGTGACCGTCGGGCCGGCGCCTTCCTCTCAGCGGCGTCCGGCTCTGATACACCACCCGCTCAGGCGGGTGAGCCGGCGCGGATCCGCTCGAGCGCGGCGGCGATGCGCTTGACGCCCTCCGACATCTGCTGCGCCGGAACCGGCGCGAAGGAGAGGCGGAGGCTGTTCTCGCCGCCCTCGATCATGAAGTCGGGACCGGCGACGAAGGAGACTCCGTCGGCTTTGGCCTCGGCGAGCAGCGCCGCCGTGTCGGTCCCCTCGGCGAGGTCCAGCCAGAGGAAGTAGCCGCCCTCGGGGACGACAAACTCAGCCTCTGGAATCTGCTCTCCCAGCGCCGCGACGAGGGCATCGCAGCGCTCGCGCAGCGCCCCTTTGACGAAGGCGATGTTGCGGTCGAGCTCGCCAGAGCGGCAGAGCTCCAGCACGATCGACTCGGCCAGCATGTTCGGTGAGATGTAGGTCTCGTTGGCTCGTTTCGCCAGCTTCGCGATCTGCTCGGCGGGACCGGCCAGGTAGCCGACCCGCACCCCCGGGCTGACCGTCTTCGAGAAGGACGACGCATGCATGACGTGGCCGGGGCTGTCCAGCTCCAGCATCGTCTCCAATGGATCCCCCTCGAAGGGCAGCTCGCGGTAGGGGTCGTCCTCGAAGATCCAGAAGTCGTGCTCGGCGGCGAGCTCGACCAGCCGCGACCGCTTCTCGGAGGAGAGCGTGCAGCCCGCTGGGTTGTGCGCGTTGGGAATGATGTGAGCGAACTTGATCGGCCCCTCGGCGAGCGCCGCCTCGAAGGCCGCGAGGTCGACCCCGTCGGACTCCAGCGCCACCGGCACCAACTCGACCCCGAGCCGGCGCAGGAGCAGCAGCGTGCGGTCGTAGGTCGGCTGCTCGACGACCACCCGGTCGCCGGGGCCCAGCAGCTGCTCGAACAGCATCGCCCCGGCCTCGAGGGAGCCATTGGTGACCATCACCTGGGAGGCGTCGAGCCCGCCATGGCGCTCCGCGATCCACTGACAGAGATCCGGATGCCCGATCCCAACCCCGTAGGAGAGCGCCTTTTCCCAGTCGTCGGCGAGAGCCCGCGCAGCCGCGTCCCGCACCGCCTCGTGGGGCAGGATGTCGGCGCTCGGCGCACCCCGAGCAAACGAAATCGTCTCGTCGGCCATACGCCCCCGACCCTAGCAACGCCCACGTTCCCGCGAACCTCGCCGGATCCGCGTTCGAGGGGGGACGAACCCCGGGCGGGTCGGACCTTATGGGTTGATCTGAACCCGAGAACTCAGACCCGCCCGGGGGTGGTGAGGGAGCGAGCGCTGGCGGCGCTGGCTACGCGGCAGCACGGGATCGTCGGGGGGGTCAGCTGGTCGAGCTGGGGCTTGGACTGAGGCGATCAAGCTGCGCCCGGCGGCCGGCCGACTTCACCACATGCACCGAGAGGCCTACGCCGTCGAACATGAGCGCCTCGGCCGCGCGGGCGCTGGCTCGCCGCCGGTGAAGCGTCTTGCACTTCTTCGCAACGGTGAACCGCGGATAACCGGCGCGCGCCCTCGAAAGAGTTAAGCGAAACCCCTTCTCGGGTTCGCTCGGGGACCGCTCAGGACCCGCGCAGCATTTCGACGGCGATCGCAGCCGCCTCGGTCGGGCTCTGCCCGACCCTGACGCCCTTGGCTTCAAGCGCGTCTTTCTTCGCCTGCGCCGTGCCCGAGGAGCCGGAGATGATCGCCCCGGCGTGGCCCATCTGCTTGCCGGGAGGCGCGGTGAAGCCGGCGATGTAGGCGACCACCGGCTTGGAGACCTCAGAGGAGATGAACTCGGCCGCCCGCTCCTCGGCGTCGCCGCCGATCTCGCCGACCATCACGATCAGCTCGGTCTCGGGATCGGCCTCGTACATTTTGAGGATGTCGATGAAGTCGGAGCCGACGATCGGGTCGCCGCCGATGCCGACGATCGAGGAGTTCCCTGCCCCGGCCTGTTTCAGCTCGTTGCCGATCTGGTAGGTCAGCGTCCCCGACTTGGAGACGACGCCGATCGAGCCGGGATCGAAGAACTGGGCCGGGATGATCCCGACGTTGGCCTTCCCCGGAGAGAGGACGCCGGGGCAGTTGGGGCCGATCAACCGCACCCCCGCCTCCTTCGCCTTCCAGTAGATCTTGAGCATGTCGAGGACCGGGATCCCCTCGGTGATCGCGATCACCGTCTCGACCCCGGAATCGATCGCCTCGTCGATCGCCTGAGCCGCGAAGCGCGCCGGCACGAAGATCATCGAGGTGTTGGCGCCGGCCTCCTCGACCGATTCCTTGATCGTGTCGAAGACCGGAACGCCCTCGACGTCCTGGCCGCCCTTGCCCGGCGTGACCCCGGCGACGAGGTCGGTCCCGTAGGCGCGGTTGCGCAGCCCGTGGAAGGAGCCCTCGCGGCCGGTCAGGCCGGAGACGGCCAGCTTCGTATTCTCGCCGACGATGATGCTCATCCGGCACCCGCCAGCTCGACGACGCGGCGGGCTGCGTCGAGCATCGTCTTCTCCTGGTGCAGATTGGGCAGCGCTGCCTCGGCGAGGATCCTCAGCCCCTCCTCGGAGTTGGTGCCGTCGAGGCGGACGACCAGCGGCAGCTCGAGGGCCAGCTGGCTCGAGGCGGTGACGATCCCGTTGGCGATCTCGTCGCAGCGGGTGATGCCGCCGAAGATGTTGAAGAGGATCGCCGTGACCTTCTGGTCGGAGACGATCACTTCGAGGGCGTTGACGATCGCCTCGGCTTTGGAGCCGCCGCCGGCGTCGAGGAAGTTGGCCGGGGCGCCGCCCGCCTGGGCGACGACGTCGAGCGTCGACATGCAAAGCCCGGCGCCATTGGCGAGGATGCCGACGTTGCCGTCGAGCTTGACGTAGGTGAGGCCCTTCTCCTTCGCCATCGCCTCCTGGGGATCGTCGACCGTGTCGGCGATCTCGGCCAGGTCCTGGTGGCGGAAGAGCGCGTTGCCGTCGATCGTCACCTTGGCGTCGAGCGCGACGACCTCGCGGCCGGCGGTGAGGATCAGCGGGTTGACCTCGATCAGGTTGGCGTCCTCGTTGGTCGCGACCTCGGCCAGCTTCACCAGCACCTCCGCGGCCTGGTCGAGCGCGTCCTCCGCCAGCCCCGCCTCCGCGACGATCGCCCGCGCCGCGGCGACGTCGAACCCGCGGGTCGGGTCGATGTGGCGTTTGACCAGCGCCTCGGGATCCTCGGCGGCGACTGCCTCGATGTCCATCCCGCCCTTGGCGGAGACCATCGCCAGCAGCTTCTTCTCGCCGCGGTCGAGGATCACCGACGCGTAGTACTCAGAAGCGATGTCGGAGCCGGCCTCGATCCAGATCTGGTCGACCCGGAACGGCCCCTCGCCGTGGGGACCGACGATGTCCATGCCGAGGATCGCGTCGGCATACTCGCGCGCCTCCTCGACGTTGGCGGCGATCTTGATCCCGCCCGCCTTGCCACGGCCGCCGATCAGGACCTGGGCCTTGATCGCGCAGGGGTAGCCGATCTTCTCCGCGGCGGCGACCGCGTCCTCGACCGTGGCGGCGACCTCGCCACTGGGCACGGCGATGCCGTGCTTGGCGAACAGCTGCTTGCCCTGATACTCGAGAAGGTCCATTGGGGAGCGCCCGAAGGCGCGGTCGCGGACCCTATCCAAGATCGGCGCGCGATCGCGCAATGGCGCCTGAGGGAGATAGGGGAAACCCCCGAGCGGAGGGCGCTTGCCATAATGCCGCGCTCGCCGATGGCCCTTCCAAGTCTGAAGAACATCAACTGGGTAACCACCGACTGCTATGGCACCCTGATCGACTGGGAGAAAGGGATCATCGACGCCTGCAAGAAGGAGGCGGCCAAAGACGGTTTCAGCTTCGACGAAGGTTCCTTCCTCGCCCGCTTCATGGAGGTTCAGGCCGAAATCATGGCCGGCTCCTACGAGCTTTACGCCGAGGTGCTGCGCCGCACGATCGTCAAAGTCGCCGGCGAGCTGGGCTGGGAGGTGGAGCCCTCGCGGGCCCAATTCCTGCCCAACAGCGTCGCCTACTGGCTGCCCTTCCGCGAGGCCAACGCGGCGATGGACCGGCTCGGCAAGAAATACGACATCGGGATCATCTCCAACATCGACGACAAACTGCTCGGGATCTCGCGCCGCCACCTGCGGACCGAACTCGACCTCGTCGTCACCGCCCAGCAGGTCCGCAGCTACAAGCCCGACCCGGTCCATTTCAAAGAGTGCGCGCGGCGGATCGGCAGCAAGAAAGGCTGGCTGCACATCGGCTGCGACTACACGACCGACATCGCCCCGGTGCTGAAAATGAACGTGCCGGTGATCTGGGTCAACCGCCATGGCGAGAAACTCGAAGGGCGCAAAGCCCCCAGCGCCACGGTGAAAAACTTCCGCGAAGCAGCCAAAAAGCTCGGCGCGTCCTGAGCGTCTTCTAGCGTTCAGGCGCAACTCCGGCGGCAGGCGCCGGTTTCGACGGTAGGCGCTCTCCTGATGAATATGTTCGCTCAACCAAGGACTCAGTTGCGTGCCCTCGCGGCCGCGCGCCTGGCGCTGGCCGCGAGCGTGCTGGTGTTGATCGCGAGCCTCGTCTTCGCGGGGACGCAGAGCGCCCAGGCCGCGCCCTCGGCGCCGCCGGCCGCGGCTTCCAAGGCTGGCGCCTCGGCCAAACAGCGCCCCAGCTTCGTCGTCATTCAGACCGACGACCAGACCCTCGAACAGCTCTACGCGACCTTCACCGCCCCGGGTGGAGCACCGATCGTGGCGATGCCGAACACGCTCGAACTGATCGCCGCCAAAGGCGTCACCTTCAACCGCTACTACGTCTCCTACCCGCTCTGCTGCCCGTCGCGGGTCAGCCTCCTGACCGGACGCTACGCGCACAACCACAACGTTCGCGGCAACGTGCCCCCGGAAGGTGGCTACACGGGCTTCTCGATCCGCCAGGCGTACAGCCACAACATCGCGACCTGGCTGCAGGGAGCCGGCTACCGCACGATCCACGTCGGCAAGTTCCTCAACGGCTACGGGGACGAACCGTTCGACAACGGCAGGACCGTTCCGCCCGGCTGGAGCGCCTGGCACACCGTCCTCAACGCCGACACCGACCACTACTACTACGGCTACACGCTCAACGACAACGGCTCGATCGACGGTCCGTTCGGGGACTCGGGCAACTGGGAAACGCGCGAATACGGGCAGCGCGACGACTTCGGCTGCCCCTACGCGCCGCTGAACGGGCTTCCCTGCCTATATGAGACCGACGTCTTCAGCCGCATCGCCTCGGAAGAGATCGCCGGGACGTCCCCCGAACAGCCCTTCTACCTGCAGCTCGACTACACCGCCCCGCACGGTGACTTTCGCCGGCCCGCCGGACCCGAGCCGGCGACGCGGGACTACGACAGCTTCGGCGGTGCGCCGCTGCCGCACGGCTCCCGGGAAGGCTTCAACGAGGGCAACGTCAACGACAAGCCGCGCTTCATCCGCGAAGCGCCATACCTCTCTTCCAGCGACATCCACACCTACCGCGTCTACTACCAGAAGGCCCTGGAGTCGCTGCGCGCCGTCGACGACGGGGTCAAACAGATAGTCGACACCCTCGGGGGCCTGCACCGGCTGCGCAACACCTACATCATCTTCACCTCCGACAACGGCTTCTTCTACGGCGAGCACCGCCTCACCGGCGGCAAGTTCCTCGCCTACGAGCCCTCGACCCACCTGCCGTTCCTGATCCGCGGGCCCGGAATCAAACCGGGCAGCCAGACCGGGGAGCTGGCGGCCAACATCGACATCGCGCCGACCGTCCTCGAACTCGCCGGCGTCAAAGCCGACAGAAGCATCGACGGCCGCTCGCTCTACCCATTCGCGCACGACACCTCGCTGCGCACCCGGCGGCCGATCCTCTTCGAGTCCTTCGTCGAAACCAGCGACGTCGAAGAGAACGGCGGCGGCCCGCCGGCGGCGCCGGCGCGGGTGGCGGCGGGCAAGGCCGGCGGCGGCCCGCGCATCAACGAACCCAAGCAGGGCGCGAGCGCGTCGATCGCCGCCCCGCCCAAGAACTACTACGGGATCCGCCTCGGCCCCTACAAGTACATCGAGTGGCCCGATGGCGAGAAAGAGCTCTACGACATCACCAAGGATCCCAACGAGCTCAACAACAAGGTCCGCGACCCCAACTTCTTCCCGGTCCGCGCCTTCCTCCACAACGAACTGGTGCGGCTCGAGACTTGCGTCGGCCGCACCTGCCAGGAACCGGCGCCGAAATTCCCGCTGACGCGCGATCAGCAACTGAAGATCAAACGCGAAAAGGAAAAGGAACAGCGCGAACGCGAACGCGAACAGAAGAAGAAAGAAGCAGAAAAACGCCACCACAAATAGGTGACGGCGCAGGGCGGCTTGGCTGAGAGCCGCTACTCGATGACGGCGATGATGTCGCCGCCGTTGACCGCGGCGCCCTCGGTGACGTTGAGGGCGGTGACCTTGCCGGAGCGGTGGGCGGTGATCTCGTTCTCCATCTTCATCGCCTCGATCACGCAAACCAGGTCGCCCTCGCTGACCACCGCGCCCTCCTCGACGGCGACTTTGAGGACGCTGCCTTGCAGTGGCGAGGTCAGCGACTCGCTGGAGGCCGCGGCCACCTCGCCGGCCTTGCGCTCGCGCTTTGGC
>DATAIY010000434.1:0-7625 GCA_036262475.1 Solirubrobacterales bacterium | reverse complement strand
GAGACAGCTCTCGGGGGGGGTCGATTCGGCCCTGGTGGCGATGCTCGCGGCCGACGCCGTCGGGCCCGAGCAAGTCAGCTGCGTGGTGATGCCTTCGCCACATTCCAGCCCTGCAACCCAGCAGGATGCCAGGACTATCGCTGCAAACCTCGGATCTGAGCTGCTGGAGATCCCGATCGAGCCGATGATGGACGGTTACCGGCGGGCTCTGGCCGGGCTCCTCAACCCCGAAGCAGCCGCCGCGATCGGCGAGGAGATGCCGCCGCGAGACCTGGCCCGCCCGTCCGAGCCGGACCTGGCGGCCGAGAACATCCAGGCGCGGATCCGCGGCAACCTGATGATGGCGCTCTCCAACCGGCACGGCTGGCTGGTCCTGACGACCGGCAACAAGAGCGAGATGTCAGTCGGCTACGCGACCCTCTACGGCGACATGGCGGGCGGCTTCGCGGTGATCAAGGACGTGCCGAAGGGGCTCGTCTACGACCTCGTCCGCCGCCGCAACGAGCGCGCCGGAACCGAGCTGGTGCCGGCTTCGGTGCTCGACCGGGCGCCCTCGGCGGAGTTGCGCCCAGACCAGCTCGACAGCGACTCCCTCCCCCCCTACGAGCTGCTCGACCGGATCCTCGAGGCCTACGTCGAGCGCGACCAGGGGCGCGAGGAGATGATCGCCGCCGGCATGCCGGCGGAGGTCGTCGACGACGTGATTCGGCTGGTCGACCATTCCGAGTACAAGCGGCGCCAGGCGGCACCCGGGATCAGGATCACTCCGCGCGCTTTCGGCAAGGATCGACGCCTGCCCATCACCAACCGCTTCGGCGGTTAGGTTTTTGGCATCGGCCTCACAGCGATGGTCATCTGTGCAATCGCGCAGAGTCTTCCTTGGTCGTCGAGGACTTCGGCGTCCCAGACCCAGGTGGTGCGGCCGCGGTGGCGGACCTTGGCGTGGACTTCGGCAGCGCCTTTGGTGACCGGGCGGATGAAGTTGACGCTGATCGACTGGCCCATCGCGATCATGCCGTCGCCGAGGACGGCCAGCGCAGTCCCCCGCGAGCAGATGCTCTCGACCAGGGTCAGCATCACCCCGCCGTGGAGTAGCCCCACCGGTTGGCGCAACTCGTCGCGCATCGGCAGCCGGACCCGGGCGTGGTCGGGATCGTCGTCGAGCCACTCGGTCCCGACGAGCTCGTCGAAGTGGGATGCGAATTTGCGAAAATCGTCCGCCATCGACGGCAACCCTATCCGGGCCGAGATTAAGCTTTCGAGACCCTGGCGCGGCGGCGACCACCACGTCGGCCGCTGCCCATAGGGTTTGCGTGGAATGCCGCTCAGTGACGACCAGAGAGCGATGCTGCGCCTCTTGGCGCAACGCGAGCAGGGCTACGATGACATCGCGGCCCTGATGGGCCTGAGCGTCGACGAGGTCCGCACCAAGGTCAAAGAGGCGCTGGCACAGCTCGAGGACGAAGGAGTCGCGCCGCCGCCGCTTCCGGCCGAGCCTCCGGTCCCGATCAGCGCCGCGGCAGCGGAGCCCGCGCCCGCGTCGGTCGAGCCGGCTGCCCCCGATCCGTCGGTGGCGCGTGAGCCCGAGCCAACCCCGCCCGCGAAGCCGATCGAGGAGACGAAACCGCCTGCGCCCGCGCCTTCGAAGCGCCCGCCCTCCAAGCCTCCGAAGCTCTCCCTGCCGGCCGGCGATGGACCCCGCGCCGCGATCGCCGCCGGAATCGCGGTGGTGATCCTCGTCGTCGTGGTCCTGATCGTCAGCGGCGGCGGCAGCGACTCCACCACCACTTCGCCCTCGAGCCGGCCTGCGGCCGAAAGCTCGAACGAAACGCAGAACACCGCCGCGCCCAACACCAAAGGAGTGACCAAAGCGATCCTCAACCCGGTCGGCGGCGGCAGCGCCACCGGGGTAGCGATCTTCGGGCGAGTGAAAAACTCCCTGGCGCTGCAGATCGAAGCCGAAGGTCTGGAACCCCTATCTCAGGGCCAGTCCTACACCGTCTGGCTGGCGCAGTCGCCGCAGCGGATGCTGCCCCTGGCTTCGACCCCGCTGAACAAGAAAGGTGGGATCGGCGCCCAGTTCGAAGTGCCGACCGAAGTCCTCGCCTACCTGGCCAAGGGCACCTTCGAACAGATCGTCGTCACCCGGACCGCCGACGCGGCGCTGAAGGCGGCGCTGGCCAAAGCGACCAAAGAAGAACGGGCTCCCGCCTACACCGGGACCGAAGTGCTGCGCGGCACGATAACCGGCCCGATCGTCGGCGCCGCCAACAAGAAGACGAGCGAATAGCGCTCAGGACGCGGGGATGAGCTTTCCCGGGTTCATGATCCCGGCGGGATCCAGCTGAGCCTTGACGGCTCGGAGGACGTCGAGCCCGGTCCTCCCCACCTCCGCCTCCATATAGGGGGCGTGATCGCGCCCGACGGCGTGGTGGTGGGTGATCGTCCCGCCGCAGGCGACGATCGCCTCGCAGGCGGCTCCCTTGACCTGGCGCCACTGCTCCAGCTCGGCACCGTGGCGGGAGCGAGAGATGAAGGTGAAGTAGAGCGAGGCACCGTCGGCGTAGGCATGCGAGAGGTGGCAGAAGACGAGCCCTGGCGTCCCCTGGCCCGCGAGCGAGCCGTGGATCGCTGCGCCGACGGCATCGTGGAGCTCGCCGAGCCGGCTCCAGGTGTGCGACGTCTCCAGGGTCTCGACCAGCGCTCCGATCTCCATCAGGGTGTCGCGCAGGTACGGCCCCTGGTAGCGGCCGTGCTCCCAGGAGCGCCCGGCGGCTTGGCCCAGGTAGACGGCCCCCCCGGACCGCAGTGCCCGCACCGCGAGCGCGCGGCGACGCGCCACCGACTCCTCGTCCCCCTCGAGCCCGACGATCATCAGGCTGCCGCCGCGGCGCTTCCGCAGGCCGAGGTAGCGGTCGAGGAGCCTGCCGGCGGCGCCGCGCGGTCCCGACAGCGCCAGCGAGCCCTGCGTCTCCTCCTCGTCGGAGACGCGGACGACGTCCGGCAGCCCGGGCCCCTGGGCCATCGCGCGGACGATCTCGGCGCCGGCCTCGAAGCTCTCGGCGATCCAGGCCTCGTAGCGATGCACCGATGGCACCGGTCGCACCCGCACAGTCACGTCGGGGATCACCCCGAGCACGCCCTCGGAGCCGACCACGAGCTCCCGCAGCGCCGGGCCGGCGGCGCTGTGTGGGGTTTCGAGGGTTTGCAGGTCTCCGGCGGGCGCGAGCAGGCGGATCGAGCTGACCACCGAGTCGAAGCGCCCGTAGCCGCTCGAGGACTGGCCGGCGGAGCGAGTCGCGGCGAAGCCGCCGATCGTCGCGTACTCGAAGGACTGCGGGAAATGGCCGAGAGTCACCCCCTCCCGGCCCAGCGCCGCCTCTGCCTCCGGGCCGCGCAGTCCGGCTCCAAGGCGGGCGGTCAGCGAGCGCCGGTCGACGGCGACGTCGCGGAGGGCGCCGAGGTCGAGGCTGACGAGCCGCTGGTGGGACCCGCGCAGCGGCTCGACTCCGCCGACGACGCTGGTGCCGCCGCCGAACGGGACCACGGCGACCCCCTCGCTCGAGCAGATCTCGAGCACACGACGCAGGGCATCCGTGTCGGCGGGCATCACGACCGCGTCAGGAGCGGCTTCCAGGGCGCCGCCGCGCATCCGCGCCAGGTCGACGTAGCCGCGGCCGCTGGCATGTCGGAGGCGATCCTCGTTCGAGCTGAAGACACTCGCCGCGCCGACCGCATCGCCCAGCGCCGCCGGCAGTGGCTGGGCCGCGGGCAGCTCGAAGTCCTCCAGGCTCCTGGCCAGCGGCCAAGCCTCCAGCTCCCCGATCCGCTCGCGCAGCACGCCCAGCGCCTCCGCATCCAGCTCAGGCCGGACCGCCGGGTCCCCCCAGCCCCACCAGTTCGAGTCCCGCCGCGGCGATCGTGCGCTCACAGCACCCACCGGGGCGACTTTGTCATCCCTAGGACTGCAAACTCGCCCCGCTTCACGCCAGCGCCCTCTCGATCCCGTCGAGGGCCTCGTTGAGGATCGCGCCCTGGGCGCGGCGCATCATCGGCGAGCCCATTCGCGACATCCCTTTCAGCGTCTGCACCGAGGCGAGGCTGATCTGGGTCCCCTGCTCGCGCGCCCGCAGCCCGATCTCGACCCGGGAGCTGCGCAGGTGGCGGGCGAACGGCGTCCCCTCGAGCTCCTGCTCCCACACGTAGCGCTCGTTCTCGGCCGAGCTGAGGCAGCGGTAGTCGGCGCGAACGCCCCTCCCCTCAGCGGTCTCGAGGACCTTGGTCCACTGGCTGCGGCGCCCGGCGCTCTTCTGCTCGACGTTCTCCACCCGCCCGGCGCGCGGCCACCAGCGCGGCAGGCTGTAAGGGTCGGAGACGAGCTTCCAGACCTCCTCGACCGGTGCGCCGATCGTGCGCTTGCGGATGACCCGGGGCACGGTCGCGCCGGGCCGTCAGTCTCCGGCGAGGCGCCGCAGATCGCGGACGAGCAGCAGGTGCTTGAGGTGGCTGACCGTCGCCGCCAGGCTTTCGAGGCTCTGCAGGGCCTCCTTGCGGCGCTCGGGGTTGCGCGAGCGCAGCGATGGCCCGAGCAGCGCTTCCAGCAGGTTGGCCTCGCGGTCGGCGGAGGAGCGGAAGACCCGCAGGTTGCGGGCGCCGACGCCGACCCGGGAGAGTTCGTTGGCGGCACGGACGATCTCGCGGTCGGTCTCGTCATAGACGGTTTTGCCCTCGCGCTTCTCCGGCTCGACGATGCCGAAGTTCTCGAGCTCCCCGATCAGCTCCTCGCGGGCCCCCGTCTCCTCGACCACCTCCTCGAGCGTCAGGTAGGCGCGCGAGGTGTCGACAAGGATCGCCCTGCGGGCGGCGCCGGCGTTGGGTTTGCGGTTGGATTCGCCGCCGAGGATCAACTCGCCGCCGCCGGCCAGCTCCTGGCGGATCACCCGCAGGGGCAGGAACTCGTCGCGCTGCAGCCGCAGGATCGTTCGTAGCCGCTCGACGTCTGACTGGCTGTAGAGGCGGTATCCGCCCGAGGTCCGGCGCGGGTTCAGCAGCTTCTGATCCTCGAGGTAGCGGATCTTCGAGATCGAGACATCGTCGAACTCGCTCTGAAGGATCTTGCAGACGGCGCCTATGGTCAGCGCCTTGCGCGGCCGGCTGGCCGATTCCGGCGAGCGGGCGGTCTGCTCGGAAACGGCCACCTCTTTCAGCGCTCCAGGTAGCTCAGCTTGTACTTGCCGACTTGGATCTCGTCGCCGTCGGCGAGCCGGTGTGACTCGATCCGGCGCCGGTTCACGTAGGTGCCATTGAGGGAACCGAGGTCGTCGATGTAGAGGCCATCGCGGCGCCGCACCAGCAGCGCGTGGTTGCGGGAGACGGTGACGTCGTCGAGGAAGACGCCGGCGTCGGGGCTGCGGCCGATGCTGGCCCGGTCCTCACCGATGCTGAAGCTCTCCCCGGCACGACCGCCACCGGCGCGGATCACCAGCGCCGCGCCCGACTCCTCGACCACCTCCTCGATGTCGACCGGCTGCATGTCGCCGGTCTCGTCGACTCGGTAGGTCATCGTGATCGGGTCCTCGCCGCCCTCGCTGGGGCCGCCCAGGTAGGCACCGCACTTCTGGCAGTAGTTGGCGCCCTCAAGGTTGGCGAACCCGCACTCGGGACAGTGGACGGCCATGCTGGTCCTCCCCGCCCTCAAGCGGTGGGGTCGTTCTCCGGAGAGTGTGCTTTCCCGGCGAGGATCTCGGTCAGCTGCTTGACGTCGTCGCCGGAGATCATCGAGTCGCCGCGCTCGTGTTTGTTCCGTAGCCGGTTGACCAGCTCCGCACGGAGGATGTCGATCTTTCCGTGCAGGACGCGTCGCTTGTAGGAGATCTCGTTCTCCTCTGCCATCAGGTTGTCGATCAGGTCCTTCAGCTCCTTGTCGCTGAGGGCGCCAAGATCGGGAAAGGTGTCCTCCATCGTGCTCCTAACTCGAGGAGGCAGCTGGCCTCCGTTTGCGGGCAGCGATTATAGGTCGAGAGACCTCAAAGGTTCAACTGCAGGTTGATGGTTTCCGGAAAATGGCTCTCAGCTTGCAGCGCGTACCGCACGCATCCCCGCCCGCGCGTAGAGCACGGTGGCCAGGATCGCCAGCGCCAGGCCGACGATCAGCAGCGCCGCCGGCACCCAGCCGGAGAACACCATCGCGAAGAAGATCCCGCCCATGATCGGGAAGACCGAGAGGCGTCCGGGCCAGTTGACCTCAATGTCGACCCCCCGCCGCAGGCCGTACTCGGCGAGGCCGAGCATCACCAACTCGCGCAGCGCGAGCAGCGCCAGCGCCCAGCGCGGCAGCAGCTCGAAATGCCAGCAGACGACGGCCCCGGAGAGAATCGTCAGCCGGTCCACAAGCGGATCCAGCAACGCACCCATGCGGCTGTACTGGCCGGTGACCCGAGCCAGAAAGCCGTCGAGATAGTCGCCCGCGGCGATCAGCCAGAAGATGGTCGCGGAGGCAACACTGCGCCCATCGCCGGAGTCGAAGGCGAGGTAGAGGAACACCGGCAGCGCGGCGAGGCGCACATAGCCGACGAAATTCGGGATCGTCCAGGGATTGAGCGGCTCCCCCTTGCGGGTCGGACGAGGTTTCCTGCCGGTTCGATCGAGACCGAGGAGGCGGCGCAATCGGCCGCGGCCGAAAGGGGCGGAATCAGACATCGAGCCCCTGGAGGAGTGCAAGCGCCCGTTCGGCGGCATCCTCCACGGGCAGTTCGTGCTCGGCGCCCGAGGCGCGCTCGCTCGCCTCGACGACACCGTTGGCGAGGCCGCGGCGGCCGACCACGATCCGCAGCGGGCAGCCGAGCAGCTCGGCGTCGGTCAGCTTCTCCCCCGGCCCGGCGTCGCGATCGTCGTAGAGGACCTCGGCACCGGCGGCTCCAAGCGCGTCATAGATCTTGTCGGCCGCCCCGCGCTCGGGCTCGCCGGCCTTGGCGAGGGAGACGAGGTGGACCTGCCAGGGCGCGAGCGCTCGCGGCCAGACAATTCCGCGCTCGTCGGCGCGCTGCTCGATCGAGGCGGCGACAATTCGGGCCGGGCCGATCCCGTAGCTGCCCATCACGATCGAGCGCTCGACGCCGCTCTCGTCGAGGAAGGTGGCGCCGAGGGGATCGGAGTAACGGGTGCCGAGCTTGAAGATGTTGCCGACCTCGATCGCCGGTTCGATCGCGATCGTGCCGCCTCCGGGGCCGACGTCGCCGGCCTCGACCGTGCGCACGTCCAGCTCCTCGAACCGGAAGTCGCGACCGGGCTGGACGCCGCGCAGGTGGGCGTCGGGCTCGTTGGCGCCGCAGATGAATGAGTCGCCGGCGATCGCGGCGTCCTTGACCACGGGGATATTCGCCCCGACCGGGCCGATGAAGCCGACCGGGCCGAGCTCGACGGCAATCTCCTCCGCCCCCGCCTGGCGGAAGTCCGAGCCGAGCGCGTTGCGCAGCTTGATCTCGTTGAGGCGGTGATCGCCCCGGACCAGCACCAAGACCATGCCGCGATCCTCGCTGATCAGCGGCAGGGCCTTGATCAGCGCCCCGGGCGGAACCGCGAGCGCCCGGGAGACTTCCTCGACGGTCGTCAGGCCAGGCGTGGAG
>DATAIY010000433.1:0-2106 GCA_036262475.1 Solirubrobacterales bacterium | reverse complement strand
GAGTCCTCCATTCCCCGCGAACAGCTCGTCAAATCTCATCCCCGCGATTCTAGGTAGGGAGTCGGTGCCCCAACCCCTATTCCTGCGGAACCCCGAGATACGGCAAGGCAAACGCAGCGATCTGACCAAACGCCGGCGCCGCCACCGACCCTCCGTAAATTTCCCCCTGCGGCTGGTCCACGATCACCGCCGCCAGCAGCTGCGGGTGTTGGGCCGGCGCGAAGCCGATGAAGGAGGCGATGTATTTCGTTTCCGAGTAGCCACCGTTTTCGGCGACCTGCGCGGTTCCGGTCTTGCCGGCGAGCGTGTAGCCGGGGACGCTGACCTCCGAAGCGGTGCCGCCGGGCGCCAGCACTCCCTCGAGCATTTCCCGCACCTGACTGGCCACGTTGGCGCTGATCACCCGGTGTCCCTTCGGCTCGTGGATCTCGCGGTCGCCGATCCGCTTGATCAGCTGCGGCGGCTTGAGGATCCCGTTGTCAGCGATCGCCGTGTAGCCGGAGACCATCTGCATCGGCGTCACCGCGAGTCCCTGGCCCATCGGCAGGTTGCCCATCGTCGAGCCCGAGTATTCGTCCAGCTTCGGCACGATCCCGCTTTCCTCACCGGGGAACTGGACACCGGTCTTGCGGCCGAAGCCGAAGCGGTTAATCCATTTGCTGAATTTTTCGGAGCCCACTTGCAGGCCGATCGTCACCGCCCCCACGTTCGAGGACTGGGCGAGGATCTGGGCGACGCTGAGCGTTTCGGTTCCTCGTTCCTCAGCGTCTTTGATCGTCCGATCCGCGACCTGAATGGTGGGCGGCAGCGTGAATTCGGTCGCCGGGGTGACCAGTTCTTCTTCCAGGGCGGCGGAGACGGTGAAGGCCTTGAAGGTCGAGCCGGGTTCGTAGTTGAGCCCGGTCGCCTGGTTCAAGAGGTCTTCGCTGCTGGCGCCGGAGAGGTCGCTGGGGTTGACCGGCGGCCAGTTGGCCATCGCCAGGATCTGTGAGTTGCGCGGGTCGACGACGATCGCCGTCGCGCCCTTCGGCGCGTAGGTTTCGCCGACTTCGCTCAGCACCTGTTCGGTCTTCGACTGGATCACCGGGTCGAGCGTCAGCTGGACGTCTTCGCCGTCGCTCGCTTCCTTCACGGTTTCGAGCCGGATCGGTTCGCCGAGCGCGTCGTTGACGACCCGCCGTTCTCCGTCGGTACCGCGCAGGACCGATTCCTCGCCCTGCTCGAGCCCGATCAGGCCCTGGTTTTCGGAACCGACCGCGCCGATAACCTGCCCGGCCATGTCGCCCTGCGGGTAGGCGCGGCGACTGTCGGGCAGCTCGCCGATCCCTTCGAGATTGAGGCTTTCGACCTTGGCGGCGGTTTCGAGTTTGACTTTGTGGGCGAGGTAGGAGAAGCCCGATTCTTCGGTCAGCGCACTCAGCACTTCTCCCTTGCTCTGTTCAAGGATCGGCGCCAGTTTCGCCGCCGTCTGCGGCGGGTCTTTGACCTGGTAGGGCGTCGCGTAGATCGTCGCCGCATCTTCGGAGAAGGCGAGCTTGTTGCCACGGCGGTCGAGCAGGCTGCCGCGCACCCCCGGCACGGTGATCGTCTCGGTCTGCTGGGAGATCGCCTCGGAGGCAAGTTGCGCGCCCTGCACGCCCTGCAACCAAAAGGCTCGGCAGACGATGACCAGGAAGCAGACCAGGAACCCGGCGAAGAGGAGCCCGATCCGGCGTTCGATCAAGCGCATCCGCGCCCGTCCCCTATCCCGCGCCGGCCGCAGCGAGGCGCTGCGCCGCCGTCGCCACGTCGTGCGGACCGAACTGGATCACCTTCGGCTGTTCCAGGGTCGGCATGGCGAGGCCCTGAGGGGCGGCCTCGTGACGGATGCGCGCGGCGCCGTAGCGCTGAGCCTCGCGACCGCCGAGGACCGAACTGTCCTGTTCCAGGGCGGTGATCTGCTGGTCGATCTTTCCCAGGGAGGCGGCAAAGCTGAGGGTGACCACGTTGAGCCCGACGATCCCGACCAGGAGCACGCCGAGGACGCCGATCCAGGCGCGCCCGCGGGTCATCCGCACGACCAGGCCCGAGTCGGGCAGCTGGCGGACGGCGCCGGCGGTGCGACCG
>DATAIY010000432.1:0-2092 GCA_036262475.1 Solirubrobacterales bacterium | reverse complement strand
GGGCTAATCGACGAGCTGAAGGTCCTTCGGCAGCGCGCTGAGGTTGCGGTAGCCGTCCTCGGTAACGACGACGAAGTCCTCGATCCGCACCCCGAGCCGGCCCGGCAGGTAGATGCCAGGCTCGACCGTGACCACTTCTCCCGGCTCGAGCACGTCGTCGGCGCGGGGCGAGAGCCGCGGCGCCTCGTGCACCTCGAGGCCGACGCCGTGGCCGAGCCCGTGCCCGAAGCGCTTGCCGTGGCCGGCGGCGTCGATCACCTTGCGGGCGACGGCGTCCACCTCTTCGCCTTTGGCGCCAGCCTTGACCGCCTCCAGCGCCGCCAACTGGGCCTCGAGGACGACCCCGTAGATCTCGCGCGCCTCCCCTCCCGGATCCCCGGTGGCGTAGGTGCGGGTGCCATCGGAGCAGTAGCCGTCGAGCATCGCGCCCATGTCGAAGACGACCAGCTCGCCGCTCCCGATCTCGCGCTCTCCGGGCTCAGCGTGCGGGAGGGCGCCGTTGGGCCCGGCCGCGACGATCGCCGGGAACGAGGGGTCGCCGCCCAGCTCGCGGATCCGCGCTTCGGCGGCGCGGGCGACGTCGCGCTCGCTGCGCCCCGCGAGCCCGCGCTCGACGCTCCATACCCAGACCTCGTCGGCCAGCTTCGACGCCGCTTCGATCGCCGCCAACTCCTCGTCGTCCTTGACCCGCCGCAGGCGCTCGACCGTGCCCCCAGCCGCAACCGCCTCGACCCCCTCGCCGAGTTTCTCCTTCAGTTTCTCCAGCGAGCGGACCGACATATGGTCGTCCTCGAAGCCGACCCTGCCCTCGAGCCGCTCGGCGATGCTCGCCAGCCAGTCGCCCTCGACCGTGATCGGCTCCCAGCCCTCGACCTCGGTCGCGGCGCGCTCGGTGTAGCGGAAGTCGGTGAAGAAGAGGCGCAGGTCCGGCCCGCAGACACACGCCCCATTCGTGCCGGTAAAGCCGGTCAGGTAGCGGACGTTGACGAGGTCGGTGACCAGCATCCGGTCAAGCTCACGCTCGCCGAGCAGCTTCTCGAGCCGCTCGCCGCGGCCCCGCATCAGCCGGACACGCCCATCTCTCGGGCCAGCAGCTCCAGCGCCTCCCGGTAGCCGTCCGGCCCCTTGCCGGAGATCTTCGCCAGCACCAGGCCGTCGAAGACCGAGTCCTTGCGCCAGTCGTCGCGGGACTCGACGTCGGAGAGATGGACCTCGACGGCGGGGAGTCGGGCGACTTCGAGCGCGTCGGCGATCGCGCGGCTGTAGTGGGTCCAGGCGCCGGCGTTGATCAGCGAGGCGTCGGCCAGGTCCGGCAGGCGGTGCAGGTATTCGACGAACTCACCCTCGGCGTTGGTCTGGAAGAAGATCGGTTCCAGGCCCAGCTCCCGCGCCCAGCCCTCGATCTTCTGCTCCAGTTCGCGCAGCGAGAGTCCGCCGTAAACCTCGGGGTCGCGGCGGTGGAGGATGTCGAAATTGACGCCGTGCAGGACGGCGACGCGGTTGCGGGTGGTGCTCATCCGAATAGCTCTTCCACGGCCGCCCGGACCCTACTCGGGTCGACGAGCTGCCCCACGCGGGGTTGACCCGGCTCGGAGAGCAGGACGAAGCCGACCCCGGCGGCGGTCCGCTTCTTGTCGCGCTGGAGCGCGTCGAGGATCGCATCGGTCGTGACGTAGTCGGCTTTGATCCGCACGGGAAGGGAGAGACGGTCGAGGATCGACTCGACTTCGGCCCGCAGATCGGGCGCGTCGGAGAGCCGCAGCGCTGCCAGCAGCCCGAGCCCGATCGCTGCGCCGTGGCTGTAGTGCGTGTATGCGGTCCCGGCCTCGATCGCGTGGCCGACGGTATGGCCGAGGTTGAGCGCGGCCCGCGTGCCGGTATCGCGTTCGTCGGCAGCGACCACTCCGCACTTGTAGCGGGCGCAGGCGAAGACGACGTCGTCGAGATCGGCGGGATCGATCGCCTCGATGCCGCGCACGCGCTCCCATAGTGAACCGCCGGCCAGCAACCCCGTCTTCAACGCCTCGACGAACCCGGCGGCCAGATCCTCCTTCGGCAGTGAAGCCAGCGTCTCGGTGTCGGCGACCACCGC
>DATAIY010000431.1:0-4123 GCA_036262475.1 Solirubrobacterales bacterium | reverse complement strand
GCGTCACCTCGGCGATCGTCGCCACCTCGCGGCGGATCCGGTCAACGGCGGCGGCCCGATCCGCCGCGCCGGCTCCCGGCGCGGCCTTGAGCAGGACCGAGATCCCGTCGGCCTGGGAGCCGAAGTCGCGCTGCCGAGAGTCGCTGACCTGCTTCGACTGGCTGCCGGGCACGTCGAAGCCGCCTCCGCTGAGATGTTCGGTCTGCCGCGAGGCGAAGGGCAGGGTGCAGAGGACGATCGCGACCCAGACGGCGACGACCCAGCGCCGGCGCCGGCCGAGTACTTCCGCAAGTCGGTTCATCAAGTCGCGCACTGACTGGTTGGCCAGCCTCGCGGATCGAGTCAGTGCCGGTCTGTGAGTGCCGTCACTCGGCGCGGCCCGTCACTCGGCGCGACTACTCGGAGACCAGCAGGTACCGGGCCGAGGCGGCGCCCGCCTCGAGTCCGGCGCTGTTGTCCCGCGCCGGATCCGAGAGCGCCTGCAGCGCGAAGCCGTCGCCGACCGCGAACAGGTAGGAGACGACGGCCTCGGCCTCGAAGCGAAGGCTCAGCACTCCCTCGTTCTCCTTGGCCCGCAGCACCGAACCGACGTGGGAGCGGGTGCGCTCGAACAGCTGCCCGACCTCGCGCTGGATGTCAAGATTGCGGCGGCCGGCGCTAAACAGCTCGTAGAGGAGGAGGAAGAACCCGGGCTCGTTCTCGATCATGTCGGTGAGGCTGGAGACGAGGACGTCGAGGACGTCGTCGACGGTCTTCGCCCGGCCGAGCATCTCGTCGAGGCGGGCGACGCGCAGCTCGGCGTCGCGGCGGACGACCTCGACCAGCAGCCGCTCCTTGGTCCCGAAGTAGTAGTGGAGGAGGCCGCGGCTGACGCCGGCCTCGCGGGCGACGTGCTCGAAGGTCGACCCGGCAGCGCCGCGCTGGGCGACGCTGTCGCGCATCGCATCGACGATCCGCTGCGCCTTGTCGCCGCTCAGCTCCCGCTCTTTGGTTGCCGCCTCCATCCGAGTCAGTCTAGGAGAGCGGCGGACGGTGGGCCGCCCCCGCCCGCTTCCCTAGGAGCCGTTGATGCTCGATGTGCTCGTGTACTCGAACTCCTCTTCGGCCCCGAAGAGAGCGTCGAGCACGGTCTTGCGCGCGTCCTCGCTCAGCACCAGGGCGATCGCCGCCGCGACCAGCGCGAAGAGGATCAGGCGCCCGAGACGGCTCTTGCGCTTCTTCGGCGCTCGCAGGCGCTCGGAGGCTTCCTGCAGGTTGTCGGCCGCCTTGCGCAGGTCCTTCTGGACCTTCTTGTCGCTGGTCACCGCCTTGACGGTGCTCTTGCCGTTGCCGGTCGCCCGGCCGTAGGCGCCCTTGGCCGACTCGAAGGCGTCGCGCAGATTGTCGCGCAGCTCATCGTCTTCGATCAAACGCTGCACGTACGGGTTTTCCCGCGCGGCCGAGTAAAGATCTCCGGCGCGATCCGCCGTTTGACTCGCCTTCTTGGTCTTCGACATCCCTCTCACTCCCTCGCTCGTCTGCAGTTGGCTTCGGAGGATATACCCGAACCTGCCGGGACCTTAGACAGAAGTCTCAGCCCGGACCCACGCCGTCCACCAAGACACCGGTATTGCGGAAGTTGAGCCGGGCGTGACGCAGCCACCGCAACCGCAGCGGTTTCAGACCCGGTCCCGGCAGCCGGTAGCGCCGGATGAAGAGTGAGCCGGCGCCTTCGTGGGCGCTTTCGCGGAAGCCGGGACCGAGCAGCTTCCGCGACGGGCGCGGCGCGCTGCCCTGGGAGACGAAGTTGACTTCGTGGATGAGCCATTCGTAGCCGTCGGCGGGCCTCACCTGCATCGCCCCGGTCGAGAGGTAGTGGCGCAGCGGCGCCTCGCCCAGGGTCCAGGTCACGGTTGCCCGCGGCGCCTCGGGTTCGCCCAGTCGACTGGCCACCGCACTCCAGTTGGGCCGCTGCATGTCCGGCGAGAAGCTGACCCAGATGCAGAAGGCGAGCGAGTACGCGAGCAACGCGGCGCCAACGATCGCGCCGAGGCGGCGGGCCGAGGGCAGGGTGACGGCGATCGCGATCACGATCAGGAACGGGATCAGGGCCGGCAGGAGATTGCGGGCGAGCACGTAGTCCTTGCTCGAGGAGAGCAGCGCCAGCGCGATCGGGACCCCGACCGAGACGAGGCCGACCGCCAGCGGCGGCGCGACCGCGCGGCGCTCGTCGCGGTCGGCGCGGACCGCAAGCAGGGCGAAGGCGGCTAGGCAGAGGGCGAGCGGCACGAAGGACAGCGCTGGGCGCTCCGGCTGGCCGATGATGTCCCCGGTCTCGCCGGTGAGGAAGGTCGCTGCGGTTTCCCAGACCCGGTGCCCGAGCGAGAAGTTCCCGATCCACTCGGCGTGACCGCTCGCCATCTGGTGAAACGCCAGCGGCGCCAGCAGCAGGCAGGCGACCGCGACCATCCAAATTCCGGCCAGGCTCGCTCTGCCGCGACGGCGCGCCAGCAGCGCGACCTCGGCGAGGATCGGGAAGATCGCGAAGTAGTGGGTGGCGATGGCGAGGGCGGAGGCGATCCCCCAGACGGTGAGGTCGCGGCGACGCCCGTAGCGCAGGGCGCGAACGCAGTAGAGCAGCGAGACGGCGCAGAGCAGCGCCAGCAGCGCGTAGGCCCTCGCCTCCTGGGAGTACCAGAGCAGCATCGGGTTGACCGCGACCAGGGCCGCCGCCGTCAGGCCGGCACGGCGGCCGCGCAGCTCGGTCCCGATCAGGTAGACGACCGGAACGGTCGCAACTCCGGCCAGGGCGGAGATCGAGCGCAGGCCGAACTCCCCCGTCCCCGTCACCTGCGTCCAGATCCAGGCCAGCGCGTAATAGAGCGGCGGCGCCGACTCGCTGAAGCCGACCGCGTCCATCGCGTGCCCGAAGCTGCCGCGAAGGACGCGGCTGGCGGTGACGACCTCGTCGTGGTGGTAGCTCTGGACGCCGAGGGTGGCGAAGCGCAGCAGCGCCGCCAGCGTGGTCAACCCGGCGACGATCCAGAAGGCCCGCGAGCGCGTCCGGGCCGCCTCCCGGACCGTCTGCACATATGACGCAGGGCCTCCCCTGCGAAGGGTCGCCGCCTCCATCCCTAGGACAGGGCTACGTCGAGCGCCTCGGAGACTTCGTCGACGAAGACGAACTCCAAGCCACCGAGCTCATGCTCGGGAATTTCCGCGACGTCTCCCTCGTTGCGCTCTGGAACGATCACCCGCTTGATCCCGGCCCTCTGCGCCGCAAGCGACTTCTCCTTGAGGCCGCCGATCGGCAGCACCTGCCCCGTCAGCGTCACCTCACCGGTCATCGCCACATCGTTGCGAACCGGTCGGCCGCTCACCAGCGAGGAGAGGGCGACGGTCATCGCCACCCCCGCCGAAGGGCCGTCCTTGGGCACGGCTCCCGCCGGCACGTGGACGTGGATGTCGTGCTCGGCGAACCAGCCCTCGCCCAGCTTCGGATCGATCTCCGCCCAGTGCCCGCGGACGTAGGAGAGCGCCGCCTGCGCCGACTCCCTCATCACCTCGCCGAGCTGGCCGGTGATCGTCAGCTTGCCGGAGCCGGGCATCGCCGTCGCCTCGATGAAGAGGACGTCGCCCCCGGCCGGCGTCCAGGCGAGGCCGGTGGCGACCCCGGGGTCCTTGGTGCGGCGGCGCTGCTCGATGAAGACGCGGCGGCGACCGAGCAGCTCACGCACCTTTTTCGCCGAGACCCTGACCTTGCCCTTGCCCTTGCCCTCGGCGACGTCGCGGGCGACTTTGCGGCAGATCGTGCCGATCTGCCGCTCGAGGTTGCGGACCCCCGCCTCGCGGGTGTACTCCTCGACGATCGCCGCCAGAGCGGGGTCGGAGAACTCGATCTGCGATGGCTTCAAGCCGTTGGCGGCGATCTGGCGCCCGACCAGGTAGCGGCGGGCGATGTGCTTCTTCTCGTCCAGCGTGTAGCCGGCAAGTTCGATCGTCTCCACCCGGTCCAGCAGCGGGCCGGGGATCGTGTCGAGGACGTTGGCGGTGGCGATGAAGACGACGTCGGAGAGGTCGAACTCGAGGTCGAGGTAGTGGTCGCGGAAGGAGTCGTTCTGCGCCGGGTCGAGCACCTCCAGCA
>DATAIY010000430.1:0-2231 GCA_036262475.1 Solirubrobacterales bacterium | reverse complement strand
GGTGCGCAGCTTCGCTTCCCGGTACTGCTCATGGCTCACCGCCTCGCCGTAGACACCGAGCGAGACGTTGTTGACAAAACGCGTCCGTTGACGTCGGCCAGGAGCCGTCGCCGCCTGCCATCGCCAGGGCGTCGGCGCCCCGCTCCACCACACCTCGCGCCAGCTGACCCGAATCGTCCCCCCGGCTTCATCTCGATCGTCTCGATGCCACGCCCGCGGGCCGCTTCCACCAATCCGGTCCGGGCGGCCCTCCCGTCTCCAGAGCGCGGGTTGACGAAGAGGACAGAATGGAGGGGCCGCGGCGCCGGGGGCAGGGAGCGAGCCGGGCGGAAGGCGAGCAGGGCGCCCACGACCGCGACCCCGAAGGTCTCCACCATCAGGGCCAGGACGAGGCCGTCGTCGTTCTTGACTGCGATCAGCGCGACGGCGCCGTCGCTGAGGATGAGGGCGAGCGCCGCCGCCAGAATCCGCCGAGGGCTGCGCCGCAGCAGGCCGTACCAGGCAGTCGCCAAAGCGACGCCCAGGCAGCCGAGGACGACGATCCCGGCGGGGAAGTTGCCGACGGATATCTAATTCGTCCCCCCAGCGAGGCGGCGCCGGGGAATCGCCGCGATTGCTCCGAGGCGGCGGCTCGTATCATCGCCCGATGGCCGACTGGCTCAGCGAGGCGAAGGCAGTCGACACCGCCGTCTATGGAGCGATTGCCGCCAGCGAGACGCCCTCGCTGGACGTCGCCATGCGCGGTCTCTCCCGGGTCGCCGACCAGAGCAAGCTCTGGTTTGCGACGGCGGCCGCGATGGCGCTGCTCGGCGGTTCCGGCGGTCGGCTTGCGGCTCGGCAAGGCCTCGTCTCGCTTGGCATCGCCTCCGGCTTCACCAATCTGGTCGCCAAGCCGCTGACCACCCGGCGGCGCCCCGCGCGGAAGGAAGCCGAGGAGCTGGCGCGCCGCCACGTGCAGATGCCGCGCTCGAGTTCCTTCCCCTCCGGCCACGCTGCCTCCGCCTTCGCCTTTGCCACCGGTGCCGGCAATGCGCAGCCGCTGCTCTCGGCGCCGCTGCGGGCCCTGGCGACGCTGGTGGGTTATTCCCGGGTCCATACCGGCGTCCACTATCCCGCAGACGTGCTCGCTGGTGCGTTCATCGGGGTCAGCGCGGCAGAGCTGGCCGCTCGCCTGCTCCGAACTCGGGACCTCGACCGTCACTGAGCAGACCCGAGGAGGCTGAGAGTCTCCCCGGGAAACTCGTCCGTGCCTGCCCGAGCACTTCCTCAAAGGCGGCTGAAGGGATTGGAGCCTCGAACGTCGCATGGCAAACGCCGAGTCTGGTCTTCCCAGATGCTCTAAGAACTGCGCTAGCGCGCTGGTCCAATAAGTGGCAGGACTAACCCGTAATCAAGAGAGGAGAGCGAGATGGAGAGTTTGGGATCAGACCCCGCGTCCGCAACGCTCACGAGGTTGTCATCGTACTGGTGGCTGTGGCTCGTCACCGGCATCGCCTGGATCGTCGTCTCGGTGGTGATCCTTCAGTTCGATCGGGCCTCGGTCACGACCGTGGGAATCATCATCGGGCTCATGTTCCTCGGCTTCTCTTTGCAGCAGTTCACGCTCGCCGCCCTCGAAGACCGCCTGAGTTGGCTCTTTGCGATCTTTGGGGTCCTGTTCCTGGCGGCGGCGGTCATCTGCTTCATCAGTCCCGAAGGTACCTTCGCGGCGATCGCTGACATCCTCGGCTTTCTCTTCGTGCTGGTCGGGATCTTCTGGATCATCGAGGCGTTCGTGTCAATGGAAGTCAATTCGCTCTGGTGGCTGAGCCTGATCGCCGGGACCCTGATGGTGATCCTCGGCTTCTACACGGGCGGCGCCTTCTTCATCGAAAAGGCATTCGTGTTGCTCGTCTTCGCCGGGATCTGGGCGTTGCTGACCGGGGTAACCGACATCATGCGCGCCTTCCAGATCCGGCGGCTCGGCAGGCTGGTCTGAAGGCGATCACCGCCGCGCCGGCCAGGGCCAGGTCGGTGAGCCTCACCTCTGGGTGTCTCGGGTGTGGCGGCGAACCGCTCGCGTGCGCCCTCAGGCGCTCGCTGCGAGTTCGTCAGCCTCCATCCTCGCAAGGGTGGCGTCGAGCACCGCGTATTCGGCCTCCTCGATCGCTGCATAGGCGTAGTCGATGGCGAATCCGGCATCTACTTCGGCGTGGTCGGCGTGGTGCTGCGCTTTGGTCAGGTCGACCTCG
>DATAIY010000429.1:0-1925 GCA_036262475.1 Solirubrobacterales bacterium | reverse complement strand
GGGGGCCGCAACCGCCGCGGCCGGCGGCGCTGGTTCGGTCGGATCCTGAGGTTCGGCGCAGCCGGCGCTAAGCGCCGGCGCGGCAGAGCGCGTGGATCTGAATTCTCACCCGCTCGCCGTCAAAGGAGCCGGTTCGAACATGGACGATGACGTGCGCTTTTTTTGTTCGTCCTCTCGACCCATATTGCCCGGTCCAGATAGGCCGTCAGGTCCGCATCGCACTCGGCAGGGCCCACAGCACGTGCGGCAGCTCCCGGCGCGCGCCCGCATAGGCGGCCTCGATCTCGGCTGGGACCTCCGGACCGTGGACGCCGTGCCCATGACCGACGAGCAGGTGCTCCGGCATCATCCCGCGCAGAGCGCCGGGGGCGAAGGGCCGCAGGAAGAGGTGCATGCCGACCGGCTGACGCCCTGCCGTGTACATGCGGTTGGTGCCGAGCAGCTCGGCGACGACAAGCGCCGAGCGCCTGGGCCACCAGAGCGCGGTCTCCTTCCACCCCGGCACCCGCACCGCGGCAATCGTCTCGAGCGGCGAGCCCGGCACCGAGTCCGGGACCTTGAGATGGGGAACGCCGAGCCGGGCGGAGATCTCGGCGCAGTCGCGGTTGTGGCGATCGAGCAGCTGCAGCACTCCCGCCGGCGTGCCCAGAGTCGCGAAGGCGGGCAGATCGGGGTGGTCAAGCGGATCGACCAACCAGACCCGGCCGTCGTCGACCAGCGCGTGGCAGGTTCTCTCCATCGGCTCTTCGAAGCTCCAGCTGAGCCCGAGCGGATGCTCTTCGATTTCGATACGAGGCATCGGATGAACCTACCCCCACAACCGCCCCAGCAACCGCTCAGGGAGCGAGCCGGGCGAGCACGGCGCCGTCGGCGGCGACCGCGAGGACGGTCGGCACGACGGCGATCCCGTACTTGCGGGCGAGGTCCGGGCGCTCGCGGACATCGACCTTGAGCAGCGGGTCCGGTTCGCCGGCGAGTCGCTGCTCCCACTCCTTGCATTCGGAGCAGAGCGGGTGCGTGAACTCGACGAAGGTGCGAGCGGCGAGGCTGGAAGCGCCGAGGTCGGCCGGCTCGATGTGGCTATGGCGCTTAGGCGAGATCCCGCGCAGGCGCGCGCTCAGCTTGTAGAGCTCGCAGCCGGCGCAGAAACCGCTCGAGGCGGCCAGGAGAGCCAGGGCGGCGACGATCGAGCCGAGGACGGTGCCGAGCGCCGGCGAGCCCAGCCACCAGGCCAGCGCCGCCGCACTGAGGAAGACGGTGCCGATGACGTTGGCGAGCCGCGGCGGTCGCGAGTCCTCCAGCTCCCCCTCGCCGAAGCGCGGCTGGATCAGCTTGAAGTAGGCGAGGCAGGAGAGGCAGAACCGCCGGCCCAGGGTCAGCCCGAGCAGCAGCTGCAGGCCCATCAGCGCCCACAGAGCCGGCCAGCCGAGGAGCACGCCCGCGAGCGCGACGATCCCGACCACGGCCTGGTTGAAGCGCGGCGCGCGAGCGTCGATGACTTCGGTGTCTCGCCAGGGGTCGGCGCTGCGCGGGGCGGGCATCGACCGAGTCTAGGGCCGGCGCGGCATCGCCTGGAACAATCGGCGTCCCCCGACCAGGAGGTCCGCGCGCATCACCGAGTCCCTGGAGAAGCTCGAATCGGAAGTCGTCCACAGCGGCCCGATCTTCGACGTCTCGATCAAGCGCTACCGGCGCGCGGATGGCAGCAAGGTCGACCGGCAGGTGGTTGAACACCCCGGGGCGGTCGCGATCGTCGCCCATGACGAGCGCTTCGTCTACCTGGCGCGGCAGCCGCGGGAGGCGATCGACGAGGCTCGCTCGCTGGAGATACCCGCCGGCACCCTCGACGTCGAGGGCGAGAGCGAGCTCGAGTGCGCCAAGCGAGAGCTGAGCGAGGAGATCGGGCTCGCCGCCGAGCACTGGAC
>DATAIY010000428.1:0-3781 GCA_036262475.1 Solirubrobacterales bacterium | reverse complement strand
ATCGAGGACATGCCGATCTGTTTCGAGGAGATCCCGCTCGACGGCGTCTCGACCTCGATGATGATCAACGCCCCCGCGGCGATCCTGCTGCTGCTCTACGAGCTGGTCGGCGAGGAGCAGGGGGTTCCCTCGGAGAAGCTGCGTGGCACGGTCCAGAACGACGTGCTGAAGGAGTACATGGCGCGCGGCAACTACATCTTCCCGCCCGAGCCGACGATGCGCCTGACCACCGACATCTTCGAGTACTGCCAGGAGAAAGTGCCGAAATGGAACACGATCTCGATCTCCGGCTACCACATTCGCGAGAAGGGCTGCTCGGCCGTGCAGGAGGTGGCGTTCACCCTCTCCAACGCGATCGCCTACGTCGAGGCGGCGCTGGAGCGGGGCCTGAAGATCGACGAGTTCGCGCCGCGCCTCGCCTTCTTCTTCAACTGCCACAACAACGTCTTTCAGGAGGTCGCCAAGTTCCGCGCGGTGCGGAGGATGTGGGCGAAAATCGTCGCCGAGCGGTTTGGCGCCGAGGATCCGAACTCGATGAAGATCCGCTTCCACACCCAGACCGGCGGGGTCACGCTGCAGGCCCAGCAGCCCGAGGTCAACATCGTCCGCGTCGCCCTGCAGGGCTTCGCCGCGGTCAGCGGCGGCACCCAGTCGCTGCACACCAACGGTTTTGACGAGGCGCTGGCGCTGCCGACCGAGCGCTCGGCCCGGATCGCCCTGCGGACCCAGCAGGTCCTCGCCTACGAGTCGGGGGTCGCCGACACCGTCGACCCCTTCGCCGGCTCCTACTTCGTCGAGTCGCTGACCGACGAGATCGAGCTTCGCTCCTGGGAGTTGATGGACAAGGTCTCCGAGCTCGGCGGCTCCGTCGAGGCGCTGGAGTTCATGCAGCGCGAGATCGAGGAGTCCGCACTGAGCTACCACGAGCGCTACAAGAGCGGCCAGGACGTGATCGTCGGCGTCAACAAATTTGTCACCGACCAGGTCGACGAGGTCGACATCCTCAAGGTCGACCCCGAGTCCGAGCAGCGCCAGCTGGCTCGGCTCAAGGCCTTCAAGGAGTCGCGCGACCAGGCGGACGTCAGCGCCAAGCTCGAGTCCCTGCGCGACGTCGCCCGGGGCGAGGGCAACCTGCTGCGACCGATCCGCACCGCGCTCGCCGCCGACGCCTCGATCGGCGAGGTCTGCGGCGCCATGCGCGACGTCTTCGGCGAATACAAGGGCGGCGCGTTCTTCTAGGCCGCTGAACGGTCTCTCCCAAGTCGGGAGGGTTGCAGGAACAGGCGACCGGCGGTTGAAGCGGCCCTCAATGATCGAGGCGTCGAGGACCCTGATGAAGTCCGAGCCCGAGTTGGTGGAGCTGATCGCGACCGTGGAGGGCCTCGAGGTGACGATGGCCGAGAAGGGCTTCGGAACACGGGTCGAGATCCGCGCCGACGAGCACAGCGGCCTGGTCGAGGCCGACCTGGAGGCGGTTCTCGATCGTCTGGCGGAACCCCAGCGGCGACCCTTCAGCTGAGCGGCGCCCAAACACGAGCCTTTTGCAATTCCCCCCAGACGGTCGGCTCCAGCCGGCCCAGAAAGAGAGTCCAGAGAGTGAACCGGTTGAAACGGCATCTCTCGGTGGCCAACGTCCTGGCCGCATCGCGCTGTTTGTCGCCCTCGCCGGCACGGCTTACGCGGCAGGCAAAATCGGCCCCAACGCGGTCAAGGCGACCAACATCGCCAAAGAAGCGGTTTCGAATCCCAAACTGAAGAAGGAAGCCGTCACCTCGGGCAAAATCAAGAACGGTGGTGTCACCGCCTCCGACATCGCCACCGGCGTGGTGATCAACTCGAAGATCGCCAAGAAGGCCGTGACCAACGCCAAGCTCGGCAACGAATCCGTTGGCGGCAGCAAACTCGCCAAGAAAGCGGTCACCACCGGCGCCATCGCCCCGGAATCAGTGACCAACGGCAAGCTCGGCTCCGAATCGGTCAGCGCCGCCAAGCTCTCGACGTCGCTCTACCTCCAGCTGCTGAAGAACGTCACCTACGTGACCGAAACCAGCGTCAACGACCCTGCTTCGGCGAAGTCGGTCACCGCGCTCTGCCCGGTCGGCAAGGAAGTCCTCGGCGGTGGCGTCCGGATCAACGGCGGCAGCACGGACCCCAAAGCCGGCGTGGCGCCGAGCGAATCGGCACCGCTGGTCAGCGCAGCCAACGGCCGCGTCGGCTGGATCGGAGGCGGTCGCGAGATCGGCGAAGAAGCCCTGAATTGGCAGGTGGTCGCCTACGCAATCTGCGCCGAACTCTGAGCACAGAGCAAGCTGCATCGAGTCTGTTCGGAGGGCCCGCGCGAGCGGGCCCTCCGGCGTCTGAGGACGCCGCCGGGCGCGCGTAAATAGAATTCCCGCCGCCGTCCCAGGGCTCCCGGCTCCAGCACCCCTCCCATGCGCGAGAAAAACCCGATCACCCACGAGGAGAAGCTTGCCTACCTGCGCGAGCTGCGCGAGGCGGCTATCCACTCCGCCTCCGAGGAGGCGGTCGAGAAGCAGCACGCGAAGGGCAAGCTGACAGCCCGCGAGCGGGTCGAGAAGCTGCTCGACCCGGGCTCCTTCGAGGAGCTCGACACCTTCGTCCGCCACCGCACCTACGACTTCGAAATGCAGAAGAAACGGCCCTGGGGCGACGCCGTCGTCACCGGCCACGGCACGATCGACGGCCGCACCGTCTTCGTCTTCTCGCAGGACTTCACCGTCTTCGGCGGCAGCCTCGGCGAGGTGATGGCGGAGAAGATGTGCAAGGTGATGGACCTCGCCGCCCAGGTCGGGGCGCCGGTGGTCGGCATCAACGACTCCGGTGGCGCTCGGATCCAGGAGGGCGTCGTCTCCCTCGGCGCCTACGGCGACGTCTTCGTCCGCAACGTCCAGTGCTCCGGCGTGATCCCCCAGATCAGCCTGATCATGGGCCCCTGCGCCGGCGGCGCCGTCTACTCCCCGGCGATGACCGACTTCATCTTCATGGTCAAAGAGACCTCCCACATGTTCATCACCGGTCCCGAAGTGATCAAGACTGTGACCGGCGAGGAGGTCGAGTTCGAGGAGCTCGGCGGGGCGATGAGCCACAACTCAAAGTCGGGCGTCGCCCACTTCGCCTCCGAGGACGAGGAGAGCTGCCTCGAGGACGCCCGCTACCTGCTCAGCTTCCTGCCCTCGAACAACCTCGAGGCGCCGCCGCGCTTCGAGCCCACCGACGACCCCGAGCGCGAAGACGAGGCCCTCGACAGGCTGGTCCCCGACGACCCCTCCAAGCCTTACGACATGCGCGACGTGATCGCCCGGATCGTCGACGACGAGGAGTTCTTCGAGGTCCACGAACACTTCGCCAAGAACATCGTCTGCGGCTTCTCTCGGCTCGACGGCTATCCGATCGGCGTCGTCGGCAACCAGCCCGCCTACCTCGCCGGCGTGCTCGACATCGAGGCTTCCGAGAAGGCGGCCCGCTTCGTTCGCACCTGCGACGCCTACAACGTCCCGATCGTCACCTTCACCGACGTTCCTGGCTTCCTGCCGGGCACCGACCAGGAGTGGAACGGGATCATCCGCCACGGCGCCAAGCTGCTTTACGCCTTCACCGAGGCCACCGTGCCGAAGCTCACCGTGGTCACCCGCAAGGCGTACGGCGGCGCCTATGACGTGATGGGCTCCAAGCACCTCGGGGCGGACGTCAACCTCGCCTGGCCGACCGCGCAGATCGCCGTGATGGGGGCCCAGGGCGCGGTGAACATCCTCTACCGGCA
>DATAIY010000427.1:0-3858 GCA_036262475.1 Solirubrobacterales bacterium | reverse complement strand
GCTCCCACTCGCGGATGCTGACCCGGCCGCTGCTCTACACGGCGATCACCCGCGCCCGCAGCAGCTGCGTGCTGGTCGGCGACCGGGCGGCGCTGGCGGCGGCGGTTCAGCGCGGCGACGGCGGTGGCCGCCATTCGGGGCTGGCTGAGCGGCTGCGCCGCTGAGGCTCCGAGCCGGTGGACGTTCGTCCGGTCGGGTTCCGTCGGTATCTACCCTCAGACTCTCGCCGCCATGAGAAGACGCCTCGGCCCTTCCCTCCTCCTCGCCCTCCTCGCGCTGGCGCTGCCGGCGGCGGCTTCGGCGTCGATCGGGGCGCCGGAAAGAACCGTCGAAGTTCTGCTCGAACTGCGCCACCCAGGTGGGCTGAACAGCTTCGTCAAGGCCGTCTCTGACCCGACCTCGCCGAGCTACCGGGACTATTCCACCGTCGAAGAGCTGGTTGCGCGATTCGGTGCCTCCAAGGAGGACCGCAACGCGACGCTGGCCTGGCTGGGCTCGCGCGGCCTGCACGGGACCGTCGGTCCCACCGGCACCTACGTGACGGCACCGATCGCTCCGGCTCGCGCCGACCGAATGCTGCCGCGGACCAACGGAGCGAGCGCTTCGTCGGCAGCCGCAGTCGGCCGCCGGGTTCCCGCCGCCCTGCGAGGTCCGGTGACGGCGATCGAGATCCTCGGCAACCGTCGCAACGTGACCAAGAACCTCGCCTCGGCCTCCGGCGCCGAGCACAGCGCCAAACACGCGAATTACAGCTCCGTCCTGACCCACAGCGGCACCTCGACCGGCTGCGCGGCCGGTCGAACCGGGCCGGGCGCCCCGGTGGCACCGCCGTTCACGCCGAACCAGTACCTGAGCGCCTACGGGATCGCGGCGATGCACGACCGTGGGCTGAGGGGCCAGGGTCAGAGCGTCGCCCTGGTCGAGGTCGACGGCTTCCGCCATAGCGACATCGAGACCTTCGACAAGTGCTTCGGCGTGAAGACGGCGCCGATCCGGGTGGTTCCGGTCAACCCCATCACCAAGCCCTACACGGGCGGAGCCGAGACGACCCTCGACCTCGAGGTCCTCTCCGCCGGCGCTCCCAACGTCGATCACATCGACGTCTACGAGGGGCTCGGAACCGAAGCGGGAATCATCCTCACCGCCGCCACGGCGCTCGGCTCCAGGGGGCACCACCCGGACGTGATCTCGGTCTCGCTGGGGATCTGTGAGCCGAAATACTCCGAGCACCTGATCTACCGGAGGGCGATGGACAACATCTTCGCGCTCGCCGAGGGGGCCGGGATCTCGACTCTCGTCGCCGCCGGGGACACCGGCTCCAGCGGTTGCAGGATCGATTCGAAAGCGGGAACCACGGCGCTGCCGCTGCCCACGGTCAGCCTCCCCTCCAGCTCCCCCTACGTGACCGCCGTCGGCGGCACCAACCTCCGCCTCAACAGGGAGAACCGGATCGACTCGGAGATCGTCTGGAACGATTGGCCCGAACTCGCCGGAGGCGGTGCTGGCGGGGTCAGCCTGCTGACCCCGCGGCGTCCCTGGTGGCAGAGGGTGCCGGCGCTCGGGCGGTTCGGGACCGGTCGCATCGTCCCCGACATCGCCGCCCTCGCCGACGTCTTCCCGGGCTACGCATATTTCTGCACCTCGCCCGAATGCGCAGACCTGCCGCAGCTGTCGACGCCGGGCTGGACCTCGATCGGCGGCACCAGCGCGGCGGCGCCGCTGATGGCCTCAGGGGTCGCCCTCGCCAACCAGTTCGCCGCGCGCCACGGCCAGCGGCCGCTCGGGTTCCTAAACCCCCTGCTCTACCGATTCGGCGCCACCGGCAAGACCCGCCGCGGAGTCTTCCGCGACGTCACCAAGGGGAACAACGACCTCGGCTCACTGCTGCCGAAGGAAGTCGGCGGCGGCCATCCGCTCGGTTGCTGCGGGGCGCGGCCAGGCTATGACTGGGCCAGCGGCTGGGGCTCGCTGAAGGTGCTCGGATTCGCCAAGGCCGCCTCGCGCGCAGCGCCTTAGCTCGGCGAGGTTGTGGGACCCTGGCCAGAGCCAGGTGAGCGCCGAGGAGACAGCGAGGGATTCGGAGGACCAGGGCGACGCCGTGCGCCGGCTCCCGCGGCTGGAGATCGGCATGACCCTAGCGGGGATCGCCCTGCTGGCAGCGCTGGTCTTCGGCCTTCCCCCGCTTCGCCATGCCGTCGAAGCGGCGCTGCACGGCGATACGACCGAAGTCCGCCATCAGATCGACAAGCTCGGGGTCGCCGGGCCGCTGCTGATCGTCGCCCTGGCCGTGATCCACTCGGTGGTGATCTACCCGGCCGAGATCGTCAACGCCGCCGCCGGGTTCGTCTACGGGTTCTTCCCAGCGATGGCGATCGTCACCGTCGGCTGGCTGGCGTCGGCGCTGCTCTGTTATGCGGTCGGCACCAGGGTCGCCAGGCCGTTGCTCGATCGCTGGTTCGGACTCGAGCGCTTCGAGCGCTTCGAGCGGATGATCGAGCGCGGCGGCGTGACCCTGCTGCTGGCGCTGCGGTTGATTCCAATCGTCCCCTTCAGCCTCGTCTGTTACGCCGCCGGCGCCGCGCGGGTGCCGCTCTGGCGCTTCGTCTGGACCACCCTGGTCGGCTACCTGCCGATCACCGCCCTGGCCGTCTACTTCGGAACCAGGCTGGAGGGCCTGAAGGTCACCGACCCGCTCGTGCTCGGCTCGGTCGCGGCGCTGCTGGCGCTGGTCTTCATCGGCAACTGGATCGTGCGCCGACAGGGGGGTGCCGGCGACGGCGAGGTCAGCCGACCCGCTTGACGCGGAAGTGGAAGATGGCGGGCGTCGCATCGACGTTGCCGGCCTGATCGCGCGCTCGGACCCGGACGGTGTGGCGGCCCGCTTCGAGGCGGAGCGCGAATCGCTTGCCGCAGGTCCGCAGCAGGTCCCGGTCGACCTTGCAGACGAAGGTGGATCCGGTCTCGCTCGACCTGAACCGAAAGACGGCCCGCGCCCGGCGTTGGTGGGTGCGAATCAGCCTCGGCGGGTGCTTGACGATCTTGGTTCGTGGCGCCGTGGTGTCGATCGTGAAGGAGGCGACACCGCTGCTGCCGGCCCGGCCGCCGAGGTCGGTGCCGGTGACCGCGAACCCGTGCCGGCCATCGCTCAGGCTCGCCGGCACGGTGTACGGGGAGGCGCAGGGCTGCGGCGCTGAGCCGTCGACCGAACAGGCGAAGGCGACGGGCCGGTTGGCGGTGAACTGGATCGTCGGACGGCGGTTGCGGCTGAGCGCCTGCGGCGGCTGGGTGATTGTGATCGTTGGCGCCGTCGCCAGCGAGTCGACTGCGGGATAGGCGTTGATCAGGCCCGCCCCGATCGCATCGGTTGCGAAGGAGCCGACCGGGCGGGCTGTCGAGGTGAGGGCGGCTCGGACCTGGGCGGCGGAGGCGCCGGGGTTGGCCTGCCGCACCAGCGCGGCGACGGCGGCGGCGTGCGGAGCGGCGGCGGAGGTGCCGTAGAAGCGCCAAATGCCTGATTCGGGAATGCCGAAAAACGTGTTGGCCCCCCCATCGGTCGCGACCAGATCAGGGTTGGCGATGGTCTGCGTGCCGATCGACTGCGCCGGGGAGATCCCACTAACCGGACCGAAGTAGTGAATCACCGGCCCCCGTGACGAGTATCGCTCGACAGTCGCGCTGTTGTCGTAGGGAACTGCGCCGACGCTGATCGCGCCGGCAGCGCCGCTGTGACCGAAGACCGTCGGACCGAGTTCGTCACCGGCGCTGGACGTGCTGTATTGGGCCGCGGTCGGAGTCACGCCGTTGGAGCCATTGCCGAGCTGCACGAACTTGAAGTGGGGGCTGCTCCCGGAGAACCGC
>DATAIY010000426.1:0-9491 GCA_036262475.1 Solirubrobacterales bacterium | reverse complement strand
GTCCCGGGGGCCTTCGCGACCGCCTCGGCGACGGCCCGGGTCCCGGCCGCGAACGGCTCCATCTCGAAGGCGCCCATCGGTCCGTTCCAGAGCACGGTGCCGGCGCCGGCGACCGCTTCGGCGTAGAGCTTCGCGCTGCGGGGGCCGATGTCAAGGCCCATCCAGCCGTCGGGCACCTCGACCCCGTCGCTCTCGCGGCGCTCGGTCTCGGCGTCGAAGCTCTTGCCGAGGACGAGGTCGAGCGGCAGCGTCAGCTCGCAGTCGGAGTCCTTCGCCCGCTCCAGCGCCTCGGCGGCGAGCGCGACGCCCTTCTCCTCGACCAGCGAGTCGCCGGTGCCGATCCCCTGGGCGCGGAAGAAGCTGAAGCACATGGCGCCGCCGATCAGGATCTGGTCGGCGATCTCGAGGAAGCGGTCGATGACGCCGACCTTGTCGGAGACCTTGGCGCCGCCGAGGACGACGACAAGCGGCTTCGCCGGCGACTCCACGACCGCGGCCAGCTCGTTCACCTCGCGCTCCAGCAGCAGCCCGGCGTAGCCGGGCAGGTGGTGGGCGACGCCCTCGGTGCTGGCGTGGGCGCGGTGGGCGGCGCCGAAGGCGTCGTCGACGTAGAGGTCGGCGAGGGTGCCAAGGGCTTCGGCGAGCTTCGGATCGTTCTCGGTCTCCCCCGGCTCGAAGCGGGTGTTCTCCAACAGCAGCACGTCGCCGGGCCCGAGGGCGCCGCAGCTGAGATCGACGTCGCCCTCGATCACCCCGGGGGCGAGCTTCACCTCGGTCCCGAGCAGCTCTCCCAGCCGCTTCGCCACCGGCGCCATCGAGAGCTCCGGGTCGACCTTGCCACCGGGGCGGTCGAGGTGGGAGGCGAGGACCAGGGCGGCGCCGCGCTCGCGCAGCAGTTCGATCGTCGGCAGCGCCGCCCGGATCCGCATGTCGTCGGCGACCTCGCCGCCGGACAGCGGCACGTTGAAGTCGACCCGGACCAGCACCCGGCGGCCCGCGACCTCGGCGTCGCGGACGCTTGCCTTGGAGAAGCTCACGGAGCCGTCCCGGCGGGGCTCAGGAGCCCGCCAGGACCTTGCCGGCCAACTCGACGCAGCGGTTCGAGTAGCCCCACTCGTTGTCATACCAGCTGACCGCCTTGATCATGCGACCGTCGCCGATCGTCATCGTCAGGCTGGCGTCGAAGATCGAGGAGTGCGGGTCGCCGACGATGTCGGTGGAGACGATCGGGTCCTCGGTGTAGGAGAGGATCCCCTTCATCGGGCCCTCGGCGGCGGCCTTGACGGCGGCATTCACCTGCCCCGGCTCGACCGGCTCCGGGGTGCTGAAGACGAGGTCGACGACGGAGCCGGTCGCTACCGGCGCCCGCATCGCGAACCCGTTCAGCTTCCCGTTCAGCTCCGGCAGGACAATCCCGACCGCCTTCGCGGCGCCGGTCGTCGTCGGGATCAGGTTGAGTGCCGCGGCACGCGCCCGGCGCAGGTCGGAGTGCGGCATGTCCTGCAGGCGCTGGTCGGCGGTGTAGGCGTGGATCGTCGTCATCAGGCCCTGCTCGATCCCGAAGGAGTCGTTCAGCACCTTCGCCAGCGGCGCCAGGCAGTTGGTGGTGCAGGAGGCGTTGGAAATGATGTGGTGGTTGGCCGGGTCGTAGTCGCTGTCAAAGTTGACTCCCAGCGCCACGGTCACGTCCGGCTCCTTGGCCGGCGCGGAGATGATGACCTTCCTGGCGCCCGCCTCGAGGTGCTTGGCGGCGTCGGCGCGGGCGGTGAAGAAGCCGGTCGACTCGATCACGACCTCGACCCCGAGCTCGCTCCAGGGCAGCGCCGCCGGGTCGCGCTCGGAGAGCACCTTCATCTCCTTGCCGTCGATAGAGATCGAGCCGGCGCCGGAGCTGACCTCGCCCGGGAAGCGACCGAGGATCGAGTCGTACTTGAGCAGGTGGGCGAGCGTGCCCGAATCCGTGAGGTCGTTGACGGCGATGAACTCGAGGTCCGCTCCCGCTGCGTGCGCCGCGCGGAAGATGTTGCGCCCGATGCGCCCGAAACCGTTGATGCCGACCTTCACAGCCATGAAGTCATCGCCTCCTGAATTCGTTGTGGGGGGGTGCCGATCCTATGGACTCGACCGACTATTCGGTCCCGATCGTGATCTCGATCTCGTACCCATCCGGATCCTTGAGGAAGGCTGAGTAAGAGCCGGACCCGTGAGATCTCCGCTCGCCGGGGTCGCTGACGTTGACGCCGCCGGCTCGCATCCCGCCCTCCCAGGCCGCCTTGACCGCGACGATTCCGAGCCCGGAGAAGCAGAGCAGCCCGAAGCCCGGCTTGGGTTCGTGGTGGGCGGCGGCGAAGAAGACCGGTTTGGCGATGCCCCAGCCGATCGTCTCGTCCTCGTCGAAATGCCGCCGCCAGCCGAGCGGCGCCAGCATCGAGTCGTAAAAGGCGCCGCTGCGGTCGAGCTCGGAGACCTCCAAGAGGACGTGGTGGAGCATCGCGGCAGAGGCTATATGGGCCGACACCGGGAATGCCGGCTGCCTAGCCCGAGCGGGGGGTCCAGCGGAAGAAGCGGACGGCGAGCAGGAGGCCGACTACCCCCCAGATCGCGACGATCGCCAGGTTGCCCCAGGAGATTGCGGCGCCGGCTCCATTGCCGGGAACGTAGGCGTCGAAGAAAGCCTCGAAGAAGTGGCGGATCGGGAAGACGTCGGCGAAGTGGATGACGCCGCTGGGCAGCTGGTCGTCGGGGATGAAGACGCCGGAGAGGAAGTAGAGCGGCAGCAGCAGGGCGTTGACGATCGGCGCCGCCGCATCCTGAGACGGGATCGCGGCCGTGAGGGCGATTCCGAGGCAGGAGAAGGCGGCGGCACCGATCACCAGCACCAGGACGATCTCGGGCAGGCGGCCCCAGGGGATCGAGACGCCGTATGCAAGGCGCCCGATCATCGCCAGCAGCGCCATCATGATCAGCGCCACGATGATCGAGTTGCCGACCCGGCCGGCGATGAAGACCCAGGACGGCATCGGCGTGCCGCGACCGCGCTTGAGGCGCCCGTCCTCGCGGGCGATCACCAGCGACATCGCCAGACTCTGCATCGTCGCCGAGATGATCGAGAGGGTGATGATCGCCGGCACGTAGTAGGTCGTCGTCTTGATCCCACCCCGCACGTTCACCGTCTGGCCGCCGAAGACGGTGCCGAAGATCAGCAGCAGCACCACGGGGAACATCACCGTGAAGAAGACCGAGGCCGGGTTGCGCCAGAAGGCCTTCTGGTCGTAGCGAAACTGGTGGCCGACGAGGGCGAGGCCGCTCACTCAGCCGCCTCCGCCGCCGAGGTCAACTCGAGGTAGACGTCCTCCAGGCTCGGCCGGGTCACTTCGAGGCCCTCGAGGTCCTCCCCCCGCGCCAGCGCCTCGCCGGTCAGCTCGTGCAGGGTCTTGACCAGCGTCGTCGTCTCGACATTGACGTCGCGCCCGCCGGCGCGGTAGTGGATCGTCGCCGGCTGGTTCTCGCGGTCGCCGAGGTCCTCGGGGGTGCCGCGAGCGACGATTTCCCCGGCGGCGATGATCGTCACCCGGTCGGCGAGTCGCTGCGCCTCCTCCATGTAGTGGGTGGTGAGGAAGATGGTCTTGCCGAGGTCGCGCAGGCCGCCGATCACGTCCCAGGCCTGGCGCCGCGCGGAGGGGTCGAAGCCGGTGGTCGGCTCGTCGAGGAAGAGCAGCTCGGGGTCGCCGATCAGCGCCATGCCGACGTCGAGGCGGCGCTGCTGACCGCCGGAGAGCTTGTTCGCACGCGCGTCGGCCTTGCCCTCCAGGCCGATCAGCCCGATCACCTCGTCGACTGGGCGCGGGGCGCGGAAGTAGCCGGCGTAGAGGCCGAGCGACTCGCGCACCGTCAGATAAGGGTCGAGGCGACCGCTCTGCAGGACGATGCCGATTCGCTCGCGCCACTCGCGCCCGGCGCGCTGCGGATCTTCGCCCAGCACGGACACCTCGCCGCCGCTGCGTTTGCGGTAGCCCTCGAGGATCTCCACCGTGGTCGTCTTGCCGGCGCCGTTGGGGCCAAGGAAGGCGAAGACCTCGCCCCGCATCACCTCGAGGTCGATGCCGCGGACCGCCTCGGTCTCGCCGTAGCTCATCCGCAGACCGCTGATGGAGATGACAGGTTCAGGCAAAGCCGAGCGATTCTAGGTCGGCGGGACTAAAAGTCGCCGGTGGGTCGACTTTCCTGCCCGCCGGCGGGTCAGCCGAGCTCGACGTCGCGGTGCTTGACCCGCACGATCACGTCCTCGCGCGCGGCCAGGTCGCGGCGGATCCGGTCGGCGACGGTGACCGACCGGTGCCGTCCCCCGGTGCAGCCGACGGCGATCGTCAGGTGGCTCTTGCCCTCGGCGACATAGGCCGGGACGAGGAACTCCAGTAGCGGCAGCAGGCGACCGTAGAACTCACCCGCCTGGGTCCCCGACTCGACGTAGGCGCGAACCTGCTCGTCCATCCCGGTCAGCGGCCGCAATACCTCGTCGTAGTGGGGGTTGGGCAGGAAGCGGACGTCGAGGGTGAGATCGGCGTCGCGTGGCGGTCCGTTCTTGAAACCGAAGGTGAGCAGGGTGAGGGCGAGCTTGCCGCCTTCCTCCTGGCCCAGCATCTCCTCGCTGATCCGCCGCCGCAACTCCCCCCCGGTCAGGTCGCTGGTGTCCATCACCACGTCGGCGCGCTCACGCAGCGGCGCCAGCAGGGCCCGCTCGGCCCGGATCCCGTCGACGATCCGCCCTTCCGGGGCGAGCGGATGACGGCGACGGGTCTCCTTGTAGCGATCGAGCAGGGACTCCTCATCGGCCTCGAGGAAGAGGACCATCGGCTTCAGCCCGCCGGCCTCGAGGTCGTCCATCACCTGGACCAGGTCGTCGAAGTACTCGCCCCCACGCACGTCGGAGACGACGGCGGCGCGCTCGACCCCGCTGCCCTCGTGGCGGAAGAGCTCGCCGAGGCTCTCGATCATCCGCGGCGGCAGGTTGTCGACGCAAAAGTAGCCGCCGTCCTCGAAAGCGGCGATCGCTTCCGACTTACCGGCCCCAGAGTGGCCGGTAATCACCACCAGCGCCACGTTGTCGCCGTCGGCCATCGGGGTTCAGCTGGTCCTGTTTAGCTGCTCGTGGATCTCGCGACCCACTTTGCCAGGCAGGCCGGGCACTGCCTCGAGCTCCTCCCGGGTAGCGGCAAGAAATCGCTCTGGGGAGCCGAAATGCTGGAGCAGAGCGCGCTTGCGGGCGGGCCCGATGCCCTTCAGCTCATCCAGCACCGAACCGGTCATCGCACGATCGCGGCGTCCGCGGTGGTGGTCGATCGCGAAACGGTGAGCCTCGTCGCGCACCCGCTGCAGCAGCTTCGAGGCTTCCGAGTCGGCGGCGAGGTCGAGCGGCGCCGCCCGTCCCGGGAGATAGACCTCCTCCAGGCGCTTGGCGAGGCTGATGACGGTGACGCCGCGCTCGGTGAAGGGCAGCAGCGCCCGCATCCCGGCGGCGAGCTGGCCCTTGCCGCCGTCGATCAGGACCAGCGAGGGCAGCGAGGCGAAGCTCTCGTCGCGCTTGCCGTCGTGGGGCGAGAGGTCGGCCTGTTCGAGGTAGCGGTTCATCCGCCGTCCCAGGACCTCTTCCATCGAGGCGAAGTCGTCGGAACCGCGGTTGCCCTCGCCCCGGCGCTCGCCGCGCACTTTGAAGCGGCGGTAGTCGGCCTTCTTGGTCGCACCCCCCTCGAACACGACCATCGAGGCGACGGTGTGCTCACCGCCGATGTTGGAGATGTCGAAGCCCTCGATCCGCACCGGCAGCTCCTCCATCCCCAGCACCTCGCGCAGAGACGCCAGCGACTCGACCCGGCGGGCGCGGCGATGCTCGCGCCGCAGCCGGTCCTGGTCGAGGGCGAGCTTGGCGTTGCGCTCGGCCAGCTCGCGCAGCCGGCGCTTATCGCCGCGCTCGGCCGCCCGCACCTCGACCGGCGAGCCGCGCCGCTCGCTCAGCGCCTGCGAGAGCACCTCGACCCGATCGCGCAGGTAGGGGCCGACGACGATCATCGGCGGCATCGCCGGCGAGGCCGAGTAGTACTGGCCGATGAACTCCTCGGCGACCTCGGCCGGCTCGCGCTCGGCCTGGTTCTCGAGGTAGAAGCTCTGGCGCTCGGCGAGGATCCCGTCACGGACCTGGAAGACCTGGGCGTTGGCGTCGACGCCCTCGACCGCGACCCCGATCAGGTCGGCGGTGCCGACCGAGCCGCCGGCCACCCGCTGGCGCTCGAACAGCGACCGGATCGCCTTCAGGCGGTCGCGATGGAGGGCGGCGCGCTCGAATTCCTCGGCGCCCGCCGCCCCCTCCATCTTCGCCTGCTCCTCGTCCTCGACCTGGCGGTAGCGGCCGGAGAGGAAGTCGACGATCGCGTCGATGTTGAGCCGGTACTGCTCGCGGCTGACGTGGCCGACGCAGGGCGCCCCGCAGCGCTTTATGTAGTAGTCGAGGCAGGGGCTGCCGGAGCGGCGGCCGGGCTCCGCGCCCTCGCAGGTGCGGAACTGGAACAGCTTGCCGAGCAGGTCGAGCGTCTCGCGAACCCGCTTGGCGCTGGAGAAGGGGCCGAAGTAGACGCGGCCCGAGCGGTGCTTCTCGCGGGTGAAGTAGACCCGCGGGTAGTCCTCGTCGAGGCTGACCGCGACGTAGGGGTAGGACTTGTCGTCGCGAAGGCGGATGTTGAAGTGGGGGCGGTGGCGCTTGATGAAGCTCTGCTCGGCGAGCAGCGCCTCGGCCTCGGTCGCGGTGACGAGGGTGTCGATCCGGTCGACGCGCGAAGTCAGGCGGGCGTTGCCGCCGGAGAAGTGCGAGCCGACGCGTTTGCGGATCGAGCGCGCCTTGCCGACGTAGAGCAGCTCGCCGTCGGTCCCGTAGAAGAGGTAGACGCCCGGCGCGTCGGGCAGGGATCGGCGCTGCTCGGCGACCCGCTCGGAGCGCGAGAGGCTGTCGTTTTCCGCTGCTTCGGCCACAGACCAAAGGGTAGGCTGCCCGTCACTCAGCCAACCTGGCGCCAACACGGGAGAGCGAATGACCAGTCAGACCTTGAGCCCGCCGGATCTGAACACGATGCGGATAGACATCGACGGGGCCGGGATCGGGACCCTGACCCTCGACCGGCCCGACGCGTTCAACGCGATGAGCCCGGAAATGATCGGCGAGATGACCGTCGCCTTCGCCTGGCTGGCAGACCGCGCCCCGCTGCGGGCCCTGATCGTGACTGGAGCCGGCATGGCCTTCTGCGCCGGCGGCGACCTCACCTGGTTCAGGAAAGGCATCGAGTCAGATGAGATCGACCTCTCCTCTGAAGTGCGTCGCGGTGCCGAGGCCCTGCACCAGGCGATCGTCGACCTGCGCCGCATCAGCTACCCGGTGATCGCCGCGATCAACGGGCCTGCGGCGGGCGCCGGCTTTTCGCTGGCGCTCGCCTGCGACACCCGGATCGCCTCGGAGAGCGCCTTCTTCGCTTGCGCCTACGGGCGCATCGGCGCTTCCCCGGACGGCGGCATGACCTACTTCCTGCCACGGGTCGTCGGCCCCAGCCGGGCGCTGGAGCTGCTGCTCGAAGATCCCAACATGAGTGCCCAGGAGGCGCTGGCCGAGCGCCTCGTGGCCGAAGTGGTGGCGCCTGAGGATCTGGCCAAGCGGGCGCTCGCCAAGGCGACGAAGCTGGCCGCCATGGCCCCCCACTACGTGCGGATGGCGAAGCTCCTCTGCGGCGTCAGCATCGAGAACAGCATTACCGAGCACCTGCAGTTGGAGCGCCACGGAATCGCCGACAGCATGGCGACCGAGGACCTCCGCAACGGCGTCGAGGCGTTCTTCAGCGGCGAGAAGACCGAATTCCACGGACGCTGAACCCGACACGCGGTCGCCTCGTATGAGGGTTACAGTCACCGAGACCGCTCACCCGGGAAAGGACCGCCATGAAGAAGGTTGCAGTCGTATTCGCCCTCGTCCTCGCATCGATCGCACTGGTCGCCTGCGGAGGCAGCAGCTCTTCCAGCAGCTCCGAATCCACGGGCAGCGAAACGACCTCTGAAAGCGGCGGCGGCGCCGGTGGCGGAGAAGCCGAAGGCAAGTCGGTCGGCAACGCTGCCACGCTCGAAATCGAAACCGCCTCCAGCGGCCTCGCCTTCACCAGCAAGTCCGCCACGGCCTCGGCCGGCAAGGTGACCCTCGACTTCACCAACGGACAGCCGCTGTCCCACGACGTCGCGATCGAAGACTCCAGCGGCGAAGTCGTCGGCCAGACCGAACTGATCGCCGAAGGATCGGACTCATCCGTGGTCGAACTGAAGCCAGGCACCTACACCTACTTCTGCACCGTTCCCGGGCATCGCGAAGCCGGAATGGAAGGAACGCTCACCGTCAAGTAGGCGGCCCTTGGCCAAGGCGGAAGGAGCCATGACTCGCGTGACCGAGTCGCCCCGAAGCACGGCTTCTCGTTGCCCTCGACATCGAGGGTGAAGCGAGTCACCACCTGCCACCAGCCGTCGCCGATCTCGTCGACCGAGACGACTTTGGCGCGGGCGCGGACGCGCCCGTCGATGGGGACCGGAGCGGGAAAGCGGATCTTGTTGTCGTCTTATGAATTGTTCGGCCCGATTCCAGTGAGCGGCGGAGACCTGGCAATCCGAACCCGGCGCTAGGCTCGCCCACTCGTGGGCCAGTTCCCCTCGATGAAGGCAAGCGTCCGCTGGCGGTCTTGGAACGCAAGCCGGTTGGCTATCGCGTCGCGCGACCGCGACAGCGGTCCACAGCCGGCGAATCTGAACCTCGACCGAGGTAGGACCCTGCGGGGCCTCGGCTCGCGGCAGCGCCTCGAGCATGGTGACCCCCGCGGCCGCCTTCGAGGCAGACCGCTACCGGCGGTCGCAGCACCGCGAACGGGTCGCGGTGTGGTGGTGCCACTCGGCGCTCCCGCACCCCGAGGCATGGCGTGGGGGTGGGTGGCCTTGGGGTGCAAGGGCAGCTATGGCGCTAGGTCCTTGACCTTGTCGCCACCGGGGTCTCGATCGCCATCCAGCTAGCGGTCATGTTGACCGCCGCCATGCTGGCCCCGTGACCGAGCCGCCGGGGATGGGCGGCCCTGCGAAGGTCGCGCTGCGCTGGTAGCACGCGGTCGAGGTCGCCACTATCCTTACTCCCCGATGGGCCTCACTAGCAATGTCGTGCTGCTGGTCCTCTGGCTTGCCTACCTGGCGATCCTGATCGGGATCGGTCTTCGGGTTCGCTCCCGCTGGAACGACGAGGAAGACAGCGGGGGGTAGCGATTCTGTCGAGTCCGGCCCCGACCAATGGGGAGGCGGTCCGGAGAGTCGCCGAAAGCGTCTCACCCGATGATCTTTCACCTTCTATCTAACAGAGAAGTTCGGAACAGAGACCGACGCCGAATGGGCTTGGCGGATCAAGGTGCGCGACGGGAAGGGCGTCCAGGAAT
>DATAIY010000425.1:0-6937 GCA_036262475.1 Solirubrobacterales bacterium | reverse complement strand
TGACGTCGTGGCCGGCGATCGCATGGCCGGCCACGACGTCAAGTCGCTCGGCGGCGGCCGTCACGGCCTGCTCGCCGCGGCGGCCCGCGAGGGGGTCGAGCTGGCGCTCGACCACGACACGATGATCGCCGCCTACCTGATCGAGCCCCAGCGCCGCACCTACGAGCTGACCGAGCTCGCCGCCGACGCCGGCATCGGCCTCGCCGAGGGGGCGGCCGCGAACGGGCCCGAGGACGACGGCCAGATGGCGCTGGGCGAGGAGCTCGAGGCAGGCCTCGACCCCGCTGAGGAAGCGCGACTCGTCGCCGCCGTCGCCGAGGTCCAGCGGCCGCGGATCGAGGAGCTGGGGCTGGAGCCGCTGCTGCGCGAGGTCGAGCTGCCGCTGATCGGAGTCCTGGCGGCGATGGAGCGCGAGGGCCTGAAGCTCGACGCCGAGCGCCTGGCCGAGGTCGGCGCCGGCTTCGGCGAGCGCATCGCCACGCTGGAGAAGGAGATCTTCTCGCTCGCCGAGGAGGAGTTCACGATCGGCTCTCCGCAGCAGGTCGGACGGATCCTCTTCGAGAAGCTGGAGCTGACCCGCAAGCGCCGCGGCAAAACCGGGTTCTCGACCGACGCCCGCGTCCTCGCCCAGATCAGCGACGAGCACCCGATCGTCGAGAAGATCGAGTCCTGGCGCGAGCTGACCAAGCTGAAGAACACCTACCTCGACTCGCTGCCGGACCTGATCGACCCCGCCACGGGCCGGGTCCACACCACCTTCAACCAGGCGGCGACGACCACCGGCCGTCTCTCCAGCACCAACCCGAACCTGCAGAACATCCCGATCCGGACCGAGATCGGGCGCCCGGTCCGCGCCTGTTTCGTCGCCGAGGAGGGCGCCCGCCTGCTCTCCGCCGACTACAGCCAGGTCGAGCTGCGCGTGCTCGCCCACGTCGCCGACGAGGAGGTCCTGAAAGAGGTCTTCCGCGTCGGCGACGACGTCCACGCGGCAACCGCGGCCGAGGTCTTCGACATCTCCCGCGACGAGGTTGACATCGGCCAGCGCTCGAAGGCGAAGATGGTCAACTTCGGGATCGTCTACGGGCTGACCGGGTTCGGCCTGGCAGACCGGCTCAACATCCCCCGCAAGGAGGCCGAGGAATTCGTCGCCCGCTACCTTGAGCGCTTCCCGGCGGTGCGCGCCTTCCGCGAGGAGATCGTCGAGCAGGCGCAGGAGGAGGGCTTCGTGACGACCCTGATGGGCCGCCGCCGGCCGATCCCCGAGCTGCGCTCCGGCAACCCCAACACCCGCCGCCTCGGCGAGCGCCTCGCCGTCAACACGGTGATCCAGGGCACTGCCGCCGACATCATCAAGGTGGCGATGGTGCGCTGTCAGCGGGCGCTGCGGGAGACCGGTGGAAGTACCCGGCTTGTGTTGCAGATCCACGACGAGCTTCTCTTCGAGGGACCGCCCGAGGAGATGGACGGCGCGACCGAGCTGGTGCGGCGCGAGATGTGCGCCGCCTACCAACTCGATCCGCCGCTCGAGGTCGACGTCGGTGTCGGCCGGGACTGGCTCGACGCCAAGTAGCGGGCGGCCGCTCGGACCGCCCCGCCCCGGTTTCGCCTTCTGACTAGGTGACGTGCCTCACCACGTCACCTCGCGCCGTGAAGTAGGTCCGGGCCCACCGAGAGGCTGTGGGTATTCGACGCCATGGCCGGGGTCCTCGCTGGCGCCCGGGGCGGTGCCGTCATGCCCGGGGGGGTCACCGCTTTCGTTGCCCTGACCGGAGGGTCCGCTGTTCGAGCGATGGCTCGAGGCTCGCGCCGGCTTCTTCTTCGCCGGCTTCACCGTGGTCGCAACCGCACTCGATCTCGGTCTGCTTCGTGACCATCCGGTCACGGTTTCGCCCCCGTAGAGGTTGATGCCAATTTGGCCGCTTTCGGCGTCGAAGGAGGCGATCGTGCCGGCGTTCTCTTCCCCGTCTTCGTTGCCGTTGGTGTCGGGGTTGTGGGGGTTGTCGCTGGCCTTGAACTCGCCGAGGTTGTTCAGCTGGTCACCGTCCCGCCGGGGATCGCCTCGCCCAACTGCTCCGTCGCCGGTGGCGCGCCGCGGAGGTCGTTGAGCGCCATGTTGCGGGCGATCCCGTACAGCCACGGCCGCAGCTCGATCTCAGCTTCGGTGCCCCGCAGCGCCAGCAGCGCCTTCGAGAAGGCGTCCTCAGTCACGTCCTCGGAGCGGCCACCGACGATCGAGGCGGCAAAGCGATCCAGCGGCCTGCGGTAGCGGCGGACGATCTCCTCGAAGGCCGCCTCGTATCCCTCGCGGACCAGCCTCACCAGCCGCCGGTCGGGCTGGGCGCGCAGCGCCGGCCCGAGAAAGATCCGGGAGGCGAGCTGCTCTGCTGCAGGCGGGGGCATCGCGGTGCTGGCTCCTGACTGGACTACCGCGATGACCGTACGCAGGTTCCCCGCCGTAGCCCGTGTCAGTGCAGCACCCGTCCAGGCCGAAGATCACGCGGCCTGGGGGAGAAACGCGCCGCGCGCTTCACTTACAGCCCCTCGCTCGAGGATCCCTACTTGCCCGGCGAGGAGAGAATCGTCTCCGAGGTGGCCGCCAGGCTCGGCGTCGTCGCCGCCGGCGTGACCGGCTCGCCAGCGAACTGAGGCGGGGCGATGTTGAGGTAGTGCTCGAAGGACCAGTCGATGAAGCGCTTGGTGCCCATCAGCCGGATCGCCGGGCCGAGGATTCGCGGTGGCACCCGCGGCACCAGCTTCTGTACACGCAGCAGCCAGCGGAACTTCCACGCGTGGGAGTCGTTGAACTCGGCGTAGCGCATGGCGGCCTGCTCGCGGCTCTGGCGACCCTCGACGACGCCGCGCAGCTCGCGCCCCAGGGCGATCCCGAAATAGAGCGCGGTCCTGATCCCCTCGGCGCTCAGCGGCAGGCAGTGTCCGGCGGAGTCGCCGGCGAAGAAGACGCCGCCCTCGGTCGCCCGTCGCAGCTTGTGCGGGATCCAGTTCCCCTGGTAGCGGACTCGGTCTCGGTCGAGGTCCTCGGCCAGCAGCTCGGTCGTCTTGCGGACGTGGAAGCGCGGGTCGAAGGAGCCGACGCCGATTCGCGTCTCCTCGCCGGCCGGGAACGACCAGCCATAGCCGGCGGGGACGTAGCGGCGGTCGATCCAGATCTCGAGGTCCTCGCCGCCGCCGCCCGGGTGGACCTCCAGCCCGCGCGAGAGCGGCGCGTCGGGTGGCTGATAGCCGTCGCCGCGGCCGAGGATCCGGCGCCAGCCGAGTGAGTCGACGACCAGCGGGGCGCAGACGACGCCGCGGTCGGTGTCGATCGCGATCGCGTCGTCGCCGTCGGTCCCGACCGCCCGCCCATTCACCTTGGCGGTCTCGAAGCGGGCGTCGCAGTCGTCCCAGAGCAGCTGGCAGAGCTCGCGGTAGTCGAAGGTCGAGAAGGTCCAGGGGAGCCGGTAGCGCGAGTCGCCGTGGGGGGTGTGCATGACCAGGGTGTCGAAGCGCTGGCGCTCGCAATCCATCAACCCGAGTCGTGCCAGCCACTCGGTCGGGATCCCGCAGGCCGACGTCTGGCGCTCGCCGATCTCATAGCGGTCGACGATCATCACGTCAGCTCCAGAGCCGCTGAGCTCGCGTGCGATTGCCAGTCCGGCGAAGCTGGCGCCGCAGATGAGGACGTCGTGTCTGCCGTCGATCGGGGTCCGTTCCTCGCCCCGCTTGGTTGCTCTAATCGGCATCGGGCCCGATTCTGCCATTATTCGCCGCCGTGTCCGCGACCGACGTATTGACGCCTCCTGCGCCCGCCGCAACGCCCGTAGAGGGCTCCGACGGCCTGCTGCTCCAGATCGACGGCCAGATCGTCCCCAACTACGCGGCGACGATGGTCTCCTTCGACGAGGGCGACGTCGTCAACGGCAAGGTCGTGCGGATCGACAAAGACGAGGTCCTCGTCGACATCGGCTACAAGGCCGAGGGAGTCATCCCCTCCAACGAGCTCTCGATCCGCAAGTCGGTCGATCCGGCCGAAGAGGTCGAGCTGGGGGAGGAGGTCGACGCCCTCGTCCTGACCAAGGAGGACGCCGAGGGCCGCCTGATCCTCTCCAAGAAGCGCGCCCGCTTCGAGAAGGCCTGGCGCCGGATCGAGATCGCCGCCGACTCCGGCGAACCGGTCGAAGGCAGCGTCATCGAGGTCGTCAAGGGCGGCCTCATCCTCGACCTCGGCGTGCGCGGCTTCCTGCCCGCCTCGCTGGTCGACATTCGCCGCGTCCACAACCTCGACGAGTTCATGGGACAGACGCTCGAGTGCAAAGTCATCGAGCTCAACCGCAGCCGCAACAACGTCGTCCTCTCGCGCCGCGCCGTCCTCGAGGAGGAGCGCAAGGAGGTCCGCGAGCAGATCCTCGGCCGCCTCGAGCCCGGCCAGGTGGTCGAGGGCAAGATCTCCAACATCGTCGACTTCGGCGCCTTCGTCGACCTCGACGGGATCGACGGCCTGATCCACATCTCAGAGCTTTCCTGGAGCCACGTCAACCACCCCTCCGAAGTCGTCGCGATCGGCGACACGGTGCGGATCAAAGTGCTCGACATCGACCGCGACCGGCAGCGCATCTCGCTCGGCCTCAAGCAGACGCAGGAGGATCCGTGGCAGCGCGTCATCAGCACCCACCGGCCCGGTGACGTGCTCGAGGGCGCGGTGACCAAGGTTGTCGCCTTCGGCGCCTTCGTCGAAATTCTCCCCGGCGTCGAGGGCCTGGTTCACATCTCCGAGCTTGCCGACCACCACGTCGAGAACCCCAGCGAAGTGGTCGAGCCGGGCGCCACCCTCAACGTCAAGATCCTCGAGATCGACGAAGAGCGGCGCCGGCTCTCACTCAGCATCAAGCGGGTCGAGGGGCAGAACATGCCGATGCAGGGCCTCGGGGAGCAGATCCAGGAGGCCGCGGACGCAGAGGGACCCAGCGCCCCGTCCGCGGGTCCTGTCCCGGAGGAGGACTCCTCGTTCTCGCTGGCTGCGGGCGAGGAGCCATCCTCCACGCCACCCGCGGATGAGGTGTCGGGGACCCCCGAGGCTGTGGTCGTCGAGGAGCCTGCGGCCGAGGCTCCCGCGGCGGATGAGCCTGTTGCTGGGGATGCCGAGGTCGAGCTTGCTGAGGACGCTGCCGTTGAGGCTCCAGAGCCGCTCGCCGCAGCGACCGAGGAGAGCGGCGACGACGGCGCCGAGGAAAGAGATTCACCCGATGAAGCCCAGGAGGGCGAATCGGTCAGCGATCGCCCGGATTCTCCCGACGACCTCGACGAGGCCGCGGGCGACAAGCCGCAGACTGGCGAGTTCGAGCAGAGCTGAGCGGCGGCCGTGTCGCCGCTGACGATCGGCCTCACCGGCGGCATCGCGGCCGGCAAGTCCGAGGCCCTGGCGGCCTTCGCGCGTCTGGGTGCGGCAACCCTCTCCAGCGACGCGGTCGTCCACGAGCTGCTCGATTCCGAACCGCTGCGCGGTCGTCTGGTCGAGCGCTGGGGGCCCGAAGTGGCCTCCGAGGACGTCGTCGACCGGGGCAGGATCGGGGAGATCGTCTTCGCCGACCCCGATCAGCTGACCTGGCTCGAGAGCCAGATCCACCCGCTGGTGGCTGAGCGCATGGTCGCCTGGCTCGGGTCGCTTCCAGCGGAGACCGAGATCGCCGTGGTCGAGGTGCCGCTGCTTTTCGAGGCGGGCAGGCACGAGGTCTTCGACACGACGGTCGCGGTTGTCGCCAGGGAGGATGTGAGGCGCGAGCGCTCGGAGGCTCGCGGGCACGCGCTGGTCGACGAGCGCGAGGCGCGCCAGCTTTCCCAGCTGGAGAAGTCCGAGCGGGCCGACCACGTGGTCGAGAACGACGGCTCGGTCGAGGATCTCGAGCGGGCGCTGTCCGCCCTGATCGACAACCTCAGGCCATGAGGAAGCTGGTGATCGGCGCGGCCGTGTGTGCGGTCGGGGTCGTCGTGGTGTTCGGCGTCGCCAAGATTCTCAATATCGGCCATGTGATCCAGGAGTTGACCCTGCCGCTGCACCACGAGGACGTGATCCGCCAGCAGGCGTCCGAAAAGGGTGTCGACGCGGCCCTGATCGCCGCCGTCATCTACTCGGAGTCGAAGTTCAGCGATCAGACCTCCAGCGCCGGCGCCCGCGGGCTGATGCAGATCACGCCGGAAGCGGCGAAGGAAATCGAGCGTCTCAGCGGCGGCACCACCTTCAAGCTCGACGATCTCTCGGACCCGGAAATCAACATCCGCTACGGCACCTTCCTCCTGCGCGAACTGCTCGATCGCTACGAAGGCGACGAGGTCGCCGCCCTCGCCGCCTACAACGCCGGTCCCGGCAACGCCGACAAGTGGGGCGGCAGCAACCTCAGCGTCGACGAAATCCCCTTTCCGGAAACGCGCGCCTACGTCGAAGAGGTTCTCGAAAAACGCGAGGCCTACCGCGAAAAGTACGCCAAGGAGCTGGGCTACTGAGCGCCGCGGCCCCCAGACCCCGGGTTGCCGCCCTGGCGCTGGCGGTCGGCCTGGTGCTGGCCGATTCCTCGGTCGTGGTTCTGGCCCTGCCGGAGATCTACCGGGACCTCGACACCAGCGTCGCCGGTGTCACCTGGGTGCTGGTTTCCTTCAACCTGGTGATCGCCCTGGCGGCGGTGCCTGCTGCCCTGGTCGCCCGGCGCTTCGGCCCCGGCCGAGCCGCCGCCGTGGGGCTGGCGATCTTCGCCGGCGCTGGCCTTGCCTGCGGTGTCTCCGACAACCTCACGACCCTGATTCTCGCCCGCTGCGTGCAGGCGATCGGCGGCGCCGCCGCGGTCACCGCCGCGCTCGAGCTGCTCCCAGCCACGGTCGGGTCCGAGCGGCGCGCGGCCGCCGTCTGGGCAAGCGCCGCTCGGACCCGACCGTGGCTGGGAGCAGCTCG
>DATAIY010000424.1:0-7129 GCA_036262475.1 Solirubrobacterales bacterium | reverse complement strand
GCCCGGTGTCACCGAGCCGGTCGAGACTTCGAGCCGGTGGCCGCCGACGATCAGCGTGTCTCCGTCGCGCAGCCGCCGCGGCCGGTCGAGCGGCTCGCCGTTGAGGGCGGTGCCGTTGCGGCTATCGAGGTCGGTCGCCATCAGGACCTCGCCGCGACGCTCGATCTCGAGGTGGTTCCAGGAGACCGCCTCGTCCTCGAGCTGGACGTCGGCCTCGGGCGAGCGGCCGACCAGGGTCCGCTCGCCGCTCAGCGGCACCGACCGCGGCGCCTCACCCGCCCCCGTCAGCCAGAGCCGTGGATCCATGGCCCGAGAATAGATCGACGGGCCGATTTCCGGTCTATATCAGCGGAAACCGGCCCGTCGACCGGCGGTTAGTAGCGGTAGTGGTCGGGCTTGTAGGGGCCCTCGACCGGGATGCCGAGGTAGGCGGACTGGTCGGAGGTCAGCTCGGTCAGATCGACGCCGAGCGCGGCCAGGTGCAGCCGGGCGACCTTCTCGTCGAGGTGCTTGGGGAGGACGTAGACCTGCTTGTCGGCGTACTGCTCGCCCTTGCTGAAGAGCTCGATCTGGGCGATCACCTGGTTGGTGAAGGAGTTCGACATCACGAAGCTCGGGTGGCCGGTGGCGTTGCCGAGATTGAGCAGGCGCCCCTCGGAAAGGAGGACGATCGAATGGCCGTCGGGGAAGCGCCACTCGTCGACCTGCGGCTTGATGTTGATCCGCTCGACATCGTCGCTCGACTCGAGACCGGCGACGTCGATCTCGTTGTCGAAGTGGCCGATGTTGCCGACGATCGCGTTGTGCTTCATCCGCGCCATGTCGTTGGCGGTGATGATGTCCTTGTTGCCGGTGGCGGTGACGAAGATGTCGGCGGTCTCGACGACGTCGTCGAGCTTGCGCACCTCGTATCCCTCCATCGCCGCCTGCAGGGCGCAGATCGGATCGATCTCGGTGACGATCACGCGGGCGCCCTGGCCGCGCAGCGAAGACGCGCAGCCCTTGCCGACATCGCCGTAGCCGCAGATGACCGCGACCTTGCCGCCGATCATCACGTCGGTGCCGCGGTTGATCCCGTCGATGAGCGAGTGGCGGCAGCCGTAGAGGTTGTCGAACTTCGACTTGGTGACCGAGTCGTTGACGTTGATCGCCGGGAACAGCAGGTCCCCGGTCTCGGCCAGCTGGTAGAGGCGGTGGACGCCGGTCGTCGTCTCCTCGGTCACTCCCTGGATCAACTCGGCGACGCCGGTCCAGCGCTGCGGGTCCTCCGCGAGCGAGCGCTGCAGCGTTTCGAGGATGATCTTGAACTCCTCGGAGTCGGCCGACTCGGGGTCCGGGACCGCCCCGGCGCGCTCGAACTCGACCCCCTTGTGGACCAGCAGGGTCGCGTCGCCGCCGTCGTCGAGGATCATGTTCGGGCCCTCGCCATCGGGCCACAGCAGCGCCTGCTCGGTGCACCACCAGTACTCCTCCAGCGTCTCGCCCTTCCAGGCGTAGACGGGGATGCCGGCCGCGGCGATCGCCGCGGCGGCGTGGTCCTGGGTTGAGAAGATGTTGCAGCTCGCCCAGCGCACCTCGGCGCCGAGCGCGACCAGGGTCTCGATCAGGACGGCCGTCTGCACCGTCATATGGAGCGAGCCGGTGACGCGGGCGCCCTTGAGCGGACGCGAGCCGCCGAACTCTTCGCGCGTCTGCATCAGGCCTGGCATCTCGACCTCGGCGAGCGCGATCTCCTTGCGCCCGAAATCGGCGAGGCCGATGTCAGCGACCTTGTAGTCCTGGGTTGCGGTGCTGGTGGTCATCGAAGTCGATATCTCCTGATCGTCAATTTGTGAAGTCCTCAAGCTCTGACCCAAGTATGGACATTTGCTGGCAGAAGGGACTGCGCCGGGAGGGGCCGGGCCGAATAAAGTTCCCCTGGTGACTGGGGCTGATCTGGAGAAGCGACTTGCAGCCGAAGCCGCGGCGGAGCTGGTCGAGAGTGGGATGACGGTCGGCCTGGGGACGGGATCGACGGTCGCCCACCTGCTGCCGGCGATCGCCCGCCGCGGGGTCGGTGAGATCCGCTGCGTCGCCACCTCCCTCGCCACCGAGGAACAGGCGCGGGCGCTGGGGATCCCGGTCGAGGAGTTCACCCTGCGGCGGCTCGACCTCGCGATCGACGGAACCGACGAGGTTACGCCCGAAGGTTGGCTGATCAAGGGGGGCGGCGGCGCCCACCTGCGCGAGAAGATCGTCGCCGCGGCCGCCGAGCGCTTCGTCGTCATCGCCGACTCCAGCAAGCCGGTCGAGGCCCTGCGCGGACCGGTTCCGCTGGAGCTGTTCGGCTTCGGCATCGCCTCGACCCTGGCCCGGCTCGGCGACGAGTTCGAGCTTCGCGACGTTCCGGCCAGCCCCGATGGCGGAGTCATCGCCGACTTCCGCGGCACGATCGGCGACCCGGCCGCCCTCGCCGCCCGGCTCGAGGCCGACCCAGGCGTGGCCGCCCACGGCCTCTTCCCACCGGCGATGGTCAGCGAGCTGTTCGTCGGCCGGGGCGAAGAGGTGGAGAGGTCGAGCATCGGCGCCTGATCGACCTGGTCGAGCGCGAGCGCGAGCTGGATGCCCTCACCGCGCTTGCTCGACGGGCTCACCGGGGCGCGCCCGCACGGCGTGATCGAGGGCCCGGCCGGGATCGGCAAGTCCCGGCTTCTCAGTGAGCTCAAGGCCGTGGCGTCCGCATCCTCAACGCCAGCGGCAGCGAGCTCGAGCGCGAGTTCCCGTTCGGCGTCGCCCGTCAGCTGTTCGAACCGGCGCGGGGGCGAAGACCAGCATCCACTGGGAGGTCTCCTTCACCGGCTGAAGCAGAAGCACTAGCGAGCCACGCCGAAAGCGACTCCGAGCGCGTTCGTCCTTCCTATCCCCGTCGGGTGCAAGGGACGAACGCGCGGTCACACCGCGGGGATCCCTAGGCGGCGGGCGGCGCGGCGCCGATCGCGTGCAGGCCGCCGTCGACGTGGAGGATCTCGCCGGTCGTCCCCCGGGCCAGGTCGGAGAGCAGGAAGAGCGCCGCGTCGGCGACGGGCGTGGGGTCGTCGGCATCCCAGCCGAGCGGGGCCTGCTTGGGCCAGTCGGCGCAGAGGTCGTCGAAGCCGGGGATGCCGGATGCGGCCGCGGTGCGAACCGGCCCGGCGGCGATCAGGTTCACCCGCACGCCGCTGGCGCCCAGGTCCCTGGCGAGGTAGCGGCTGACCGACTCCAGTGCCGCCTTGGAGACGCCCATCCAATCGTAAGAGGGCCAGGCGACGGTGGCGTCGAAGTCGAGGCCGACGAGGCTGCCGCCGTCGTCGGCCATCAGTGGCGCCAGCGACTCGGCCAGGCCCTTGAAGGAGTAGGCGCTGGTCTCGAAGGCGGCGGTCGCGCTGGCGCGGGGAGTGCCGATGAAGTTACCGCCGAGGGCGTCGGCGGGGGCGAAGGCGATCGCGTGGACGGCGCCGTCGACGCTCCCCCAGCGGCTGCCGAGCTCCTCGCGCAGGGCCAGCAGATTGTCGTCGTCGTCGACGTCGAGCTCGAGCACCTCGGGCGGCGAAGGCAACCGCGTCGCCGCCCGTTCGGTCATCCGCTTGATCCGGCCGAAGCTGCTCAGCAGGACCTCCGCCCCCTCGGCCTGCGCCCGCTCGGCGATCGCGAAGGCGATGCTGCGCCTGTTCACCACGCCGGTGACCAGGATCCGCTTGCCCTCGAGGATCACAGATAGACCTGCTCGGGCACGGCGGCCGCGAGCGCCGGCTCGGGCTGGCGGCGCCAGACGACCCGCACCTTCGCCAAGGTGACGACCTCGGAGCGCTGGTTGACGATCTTCCAGGCGAAGACGACCAGGCCGGTGGCGGCGTCGAGCTCCTTCTTCGACTCCAGCTCGCCCTCGACGTGGATCGTGTCGCCGATCCTGACCGGCCGCTTGAAGGCGACGCGCTCGAAGCCGCGCAGGGCGAGGACCTGGTCGGGGTCGAGCGGAACCAGGCCGACGCAGTAGGAGAGCAGCAGCATCCCGTGGGCGATGCGGCCGTTGAACTCGCTTTCGGCCGCCCACTCGACGTCGGTGTGCAGGGGGTGGTGATCGCCGGTCAGGGCGGCGAAGGAGACCAGGTCGGTCTCGGTGATCGTGCGCCCCGGCGAGCGGAAGCGCGCGCCCACCTCGAGCCGGTCGAAATCGCGCGAGAGGGTGTTGCCCATCAGGTGCCTCCTTGGAAATCGTCTTGGAATTCGCCCTGGATGCCGAAGTGGGCGCGCAGCGAGAGGGCGATCTCCTGCGTCGCTCGTTCGTGGCCTTGGGCCGAGGGATGAAGGCCGTCGAGGGAGAAGTTCGCCCGATCGGTGAGCCCGGGGTGACCGGCCACGTTGAGGCAGGGGACGCGGTGGCGGGCGGCGACCGTCCTGGTCACGGCGTTGAGCTCCGAGAGGGCCTTGACCAGGCGGGCCTTGGTCCGTGGCCGCAGTTCCATGAAGTGCCAGCTCTCCGGCGCGGTGGTGGTCAGGATCGCCGCCTCGGGGGCGGCGTCGCGCAGCCGCGCGAGGATCTCGGAGAAGCGCCGTTCATAGCCCTCGATGTCGGGACGGGAGGTGAGCAGGACGTCGTTGGCGCCGCAGATCACAGTGACCAGGTCGGGCTTGAGCTCGAGGGCGACGGGGATCTGCTCGAGGACGGCGGCGCTGCTGGCGCCGTCGACCGCGAGGTTGCGATAGGTGAGCTCGGGGTTGACGGCCCGCAGCGAGGCGGCAAGGCGATCGGGCCAGCGCTCGCCGTCGGCCGAGCCCTGCCCGGCCGTGAAGCTGTCGCCGAGCGCGACGTAGGTGGAGACGATCCGCCCCCGCTCGGGCGCGTCGCTCATCATCGGGGGTCCCGCCGGCGGGTCCGAGACACTCATCGTCCGCCCAGCGATCGCAGCGCCCAGGCCAGCTGATCGCGGCTGGCCGAGGGATCGATCACCTCGTCGACCCAGCCGCTGGCGGCGGCGGCCGGGGCGGTCAGGTGCTCGTCGGCGTAGGCGTCGGCGAGTTCGTCGTGCGACGGTCCCCCCTCCTCCTTCAGCGCCCGGTGGTGGACGATCCCGACCGCCTGGCGCGCGGCCATGATCCCGATCTGGGCGCCGGGCCAGGAGAAGACGACGTCGGCTCCGAGGTCTTTCGAGTTCATCGTGATCGCGGCGCCGCCGAAGGCCTTGCGCAGCACCAGGGTCACCTTCGGCACCGTGGCGCCGGCGAAGGCGCGCAGCAGCGAAGCGCCGTGGCGGATCACCCCGAGCTCCTCCTGGCGCTTGCCGGGCATGAACCCGGGGGTGTCGACGAAGACGACCAGCGGCAGGCCGAAGCGGTCGCAGGAGGAGACGAAGAGCGCCGCCTTCTCGGAGGCGGCGGCGTCGATCACGCCGCCCATCGCCCGCGGCTGGTTGGCGACGAGGCCGACCGAGCGGCCTTCGAGGCGAGCGATACCGGTGACCATGTTCGGCGCCCAGCGCGGCGAGAGCTCGAGGAAGCTGCCCGGGTCGAGGATCGAGCGGGCGACGTCCCGCACGTCATAGACCTTGCGCTGCTCGTCGGGGACGGTGGCGCCGGGGTCGCGGCCGTCGGGGGAAACAGGCGCCAGCAGCGGCGGCGGGTTGCCGATCGACTGCGGCAGCAGGCTGAGCAGGTGGCGGGTGACGTCGATCGCGCCGTCGGCGTCGTCGGCGAGGAGGTGGCAGACGCCGTTTCGCCCGTGGACGCGGGGGCCGCCGAGCGCCTCCATGCTGATCTCTTCGCCGAGCGCCTCCTGGACAACCTTGGGCCCGGTGAGGAACATCCGCGACTCGGCGGTCATCACGACGAAGTCGGTCAGCGCCGGCGAGTAGGCGCCGCCGCCGGCCGAGATGCCGCTGACGACCGAGATCTGCGGGACCTTGCGCGAGAGCTCGACGCTGGCGCGGAAGATGCGGCCGTAGGCGGCGAGCGCCGCGTGACCCTCCTGCAGCCGGGCGCCGCCGGAGCGAACGAAGCCGACCACCGTGGCGCCGGCGTCGCCGGCCATTCGCAGCAGCCGGACGATCGTGTCGGCGTGGACTTCGCCCAGCGATCCGCCGAGGAAGGTCGGGTCCTGGGAGTAGCAGAAGACCGGTCGGCCGCTGACCTCGCCGGCACCGGCGACGACGCCGTCGCCGGGCGCCGCCCGCTCCCCGAGCCGGACCGAAGAGACGCCGCTTCGCAGCGGCCGGAAGCTGCCGGGATCGCAGAGCACCCGCAGCTGCTCGAGCGGGGTCTCGGCGGCGACTGGGGCGACGGGGCCTTTGACGGTGGCGGTGGCCATCAGGCGGCGATGCAGAGGACGGCGTTGTGACCGCCGAAGCCGAAGGAGTTGGAGACGGCGACCAGAGGGCCCTCTCCGTTCTCGATCGGTTTCGACTGTTCGGGCACGTAGTCGAGGTCGAGCCCCTCTTCGGGCTGCTCCCAGCCGACGGTCGGCGGCGCGACGCGGCGGCGCAGGGCTTCGACCGTGGCGATCGCCTCGACGGCGCCGGCGGCGCCGAGCAGGTGGCCGATCGCCGACTTGGTCGAGCTGACCGGGATGTCGCGGGCGCGCTCCCCCAGGGCCAGCTTCAGCGCCATCGTCTCGCTGCGGTCGTTGAGCGGAGTCGAGGTGCCGTGGGCGTTGACGTAATCGACGTCGATGCTGCTCAGCCCGGCGTCGGCGACGGCCAGCGAGATCGCCCGCGCCGCCTCGATCCCTTCCGGCTGGGGCGCGGTCAGGTGGTAGCCGTCGCAGGTGGCGCCGTAACCGAGGAGCTCGCCGAGGATCTCGGCGCCGCGCGCCTCCGCGGCCTCCTTCTCCTCGAGCACGAGGACGCCGGCGCCCTCGCCCATCACGAAGCCGTCGCGGCGGGCGTCGAAGGGGCGCGAGATCCCCGTCGGGGAGGTCGCTTCCATCGCCGCGAAGGCGGCGATGGCGACGCCGGTGATCGCCCCCTCGGCTCCCCCGGCGACGACCGCGTCGGCGTCGCCGGCACGGATGATCCGCGAGGCATCGCCGAGCGCGTGGGCGCCGGCGGCGCAGGCGGAGACGACCCCGTAGGTGTGGCCGTGAAGATCGTGGCGCATCGCCACCGCGTCGGCTGCGTGA
>DATAIY010000423.1:0-7227 GCA_036262475.1 Solirubrobacterales bacterium | reverse complement strand
GTCGAGGACGTCGGGGTGGGACCAGATCACGCGCTCGACCTCGCTCGGGAAGACGTTGAAGCCGCCGCTGATGATCATGTCCCGCTTGCGATCGACGATGAAGTAGAAGCCGTCGGCGTCGCGGTAGCCGATGTCGCCGGTCGCGTGCCAGCCACCGGGACGCCTCACCTCCGCGCTCGCCTCGGGGTTTTCGTAGTAGGCCGACATCACCAGGTCGCCGCGCAGCACGATCTCCCCGTGCTCGCCGTCGCCCAGCAGGTTCCCGCCGTCGTCCATGATCCCGACCGCGGCGATCATCGAGGGGCGACCGCAACTCGCCAGGCGACCGCGCTTGGCGGGATCGGCGAGGGCCTCGACGTGCTCGGCCGGGCTCATGTAGGTCGCAAGCATCGGCGCCTCCGCCTGGCCGAAGCACTGCGCCATCACCGGACCGAAGACGTCCATCGCCTCGACCAGCTTGTCGGTCGACATCGGCGCCGCCGCGTAGAGGAAGTGGCGCAGAGAGGAATAATCGTGGTCTCGGACCTTCGGGGCGGCGAGCAGCGTGTAGATCGCGGTCGGCGGCAGGAAGATGCGAGTCACCCGGTTCTCTTCGATCGACCGCAGGATCGCTTCGGCCTTGACGCCGTCGTGGACGACGATCGTGCCGCCCTCGGCAAGGGTCGGGAAGCCGACGGTGCCGGCCGCGTGCGTCATCGGCGTCGCCATCAGGTAGACCGGGCGAGCCTCCTCCTTCATGTGGACGTTGAAGCCGAGGCCCATCGTGCAGAACTGGCGGTCGGTGATGACAATTCCCTTCGGCGCCCCCGTGGTGCCGCCGGTGCCGACGTACATCAGCGGCCGCTCCGGGTCGTGGGGGAGGGGGGCGGCTCGCTCGCCGGGCTCGCCGAGCCATGCCTCGAACTCCTCGCCGAGCTCGTCGTCGCCGAACATCACCGATCCGCGGATCTCCGGCGCCCCCGCGAGCAGTGTCTCGGCACGGTCACGGTAGGCGGCCGAGTGGATCAGGTAGTCGCAGTCGAGCAGGTGCAGGAGCTGCGTCAGCTCGCCCTCCTCCGAGCGCGGGTTTAGGGCGACCCAGCCGGCGCCGGCGCGCAGGACGCCGAGGACCGCGGCGTACCCGAGCGGCCCGTTGGGGGCGAAGACCGCGACCTTGCCGCCGGCGCCCAGATCGCGGGACTGCAGCCCGACGGCGACCCGGTGGGTAAGCGCGGAGAAGTCTCGGTGCGTGAGCCCGACTGTCCCGTCGGCCCGGACCATGCAGGTCGCATCGGGGTCGAGGCCGAAGCCGCGGTCGAGGTAGTCGATGAACATCGCCGGAATCCATCGTATGCAGACCGATTGCCGTCTAACCCGCCTGAGTAGCCTCGGCCTCGGAGATATCGACAGAGAGGACGGCGATGGCGACGATGAGGGCGATGCAGGTTGGCGAGCAGGGCGGAGACTTCGAACTGGTCGAGCGCGAGGTTCCCTTGCCGGGACGCGGCGAGGCGCTGGTGCGGGTCCACGCCTGCGGCGTCTGCCACAGCGACTCGATGGCCAAGGAAGGCGCCTTCCCCGGCGTCACCTTCCCCGTCGTCCCGGGCCACGAGATTGCGGGTGAGATCGAGGCCCTAGGCGAGGGAGTCGAGGGTAGGGAGACCGGTCAGCGGGTTGGCGTCGGCTGGTTCGGCGGCAACTGCGGCCACTGCGAGCCCTGCCGTCGCGGCGACTTCATCGGCTGTGAGAACGTCGGGATCCCGGGGATCACCTTCGACGGTGGTTACGCGGACTACGTAGTCGTCAAGAGCAGCGCGCTGGCGTCGATCCCGGAGGAGCTGGCCCACGAGGACGCGGCACCGCTCCTCTGCGCCGGGATCACCACCTTCAACGCGTTGCGAAACAGCGGCGCCACCGGCGGCGACCTCGTCGCCATCCTCGGGGTCGGCGGCCTCGGGCACCTCGGGGTCCAGTTCGCGACCAAGCTCGGTTTCGACACGGTCGCGATCGCTCGCGGGCGCGAGAAGGAGGATCTGGCTCGCGAGCTCGGCGCGCGCCACTACATAGACAGCACCGCTCAGGACCCGGCCGAGGAGCTCACCGCGCTTGGCGGCGCCAAGGTGATCCTCGCCACGGTGACCAACGCGAAGGCGATGACCGCGGTGATCGGCGGCCTCGGCATGGGCGGCAAGCTGATCGTCCTCGGCGCGTCGATGGACCCGATCGAGGTGCCGCCGATCATGCTGATCGGCGCCAACCGCTCGATCGTGGGCCATGCTTCCGGGACTTCCCAGGACTCCGAGGACACACTCGCCTTTAGCGCCCTCTCGGGCGTGCGGCCGAGAATCGAGACGCTGCCGCTCGAGCGGGCGGCGGAGGCCTACGAGAAGATGATGAGCGGCGACGCCCGCTTCAGGATGGTGCTGACCACCGGCGCCTGAGCCCGGCGAGCGGTAGCCGGGCGGACCGGGGACCCGCTCAGATGAGCTTTAGGCGAAGATGGGCACATTGAAACCCGTGACCACGATCTCCCAACTCGTTCCCGCCGCCCCGATCCCGGACCTTGACTCGAGCCGGCAGGTCTGGCGAGAGTCGATAGCCGCCCACGAGCAACCCTCGCTGCGCCGCAGCCTTCTCGACCTGGCGACCTCCGTGGCGCCGTACCTGGCGCTGACGGTCGCGATGTACCTCAGCATCGAGATCTCGCCCTGGGTCACCCTGGCCCTGGCGATCCCGGCGGCGGGGTTCCTGCTGCGGACCTTCATCGTCTTCCACGACTGCGCCCACGGCTCATTCCTGCCGACGAAGCGGGGGAACCTGTGGCTCGGCAGGTTCACCGGCTTCCTCGTCTTCCAGCCGTTCGCGAACTGGCGCCACAACCACGCCGTCCACCACGGCACCGCCGGTGACCTCGACCGGCGGGGGACCGGTGACGTGCCGACGCTGACGATCGAGGAGTACACCTCGCGCACCCCGAAGCAGCGGTTGGGGTACCGGCTCTTCCGCAATCCCCTGGTCATGTTCGGGATCGGCCCACTCTGGTCGCTGATGATCGGCCCACGCATCTGGTCGAGCGGAATGCGCCCGCGAATGAGGCACAGCGTGATCTTGACGAACTTGATGCTGGCTGTCGCCATCGGTGCAATCTTCTGGTTCGTCGGCCCCGGTGCCTGGCTCCTGGTGCAGATCCCCACCGCCGTCCTCGCCGGCACCCTGGGAGTGTGGATGTTCTACGTCCAGCACCAGTTCGAGGACGTCTACTGGGAGAGTTCCGATCGCTGGAGCTACGACGACGCGGCGCTGCGAGGAAGCTCGTACCTGAAGTTGCCGAAGCTGCTCCAGTTCTTCAGCGGCAACATCGGCCTGCATCACGTCCATCACCTCAGCGCCAAGGTTCCCAACTACAACCTGCAGCGCGCTCACGACGAGATGCCGATCTTCCGCGACGTCCCGGTGTTGGGCGTTCGCGAGGGGCTGCACGCGATCCGGCTCAAGGTGATCGACCCTAAGAGCGGCCGACTTCTGACCTGGAACGAGGTCAAGGCTCGCTCCAGATTGCTCGCAGCACCCGCATCTCCACCCCAGCCGTCGTAGCGAGGAGGGTAGTGACTTCACACCGGAGAAAGTCAGGAGTCCTGGTCGATCCAGACTGGATCGCGGCCCATCTCGACGATCCGGGCGTGCGGCTGATCGAGGTCGACGTCAGTCCGGCCGCCTATCGGGAGGGTCACATCCCGGGCGCGGTTCTCTGGAACGCCTACGGCGACCTTCGCGACGGCGGCTACAAGCCAGTGGGACGGGCGGAGCTGGAGCGGCTGCTGTCCCGCGCGGGGGTCGAGAAGGAGACGACGTTGGTCTTCTACGGCTACGGCGCGCCGCTCGGGTTCTGGCTGATGAAGGCCCAGGGCCACGGGGACGTCCGCATGCTCGCCGGCGACCGCGAGCAGTGGCCGGCTTCGGGCGGGGAATGGAGCACCGAGGAGCCCCAGGCGGCCGAAGGCTCCTACCGGCTCACAGGTGAAAACGCGGGCATCCAGGCGTCCCGGCAGGCAGTCGAAGCGGCGATCGGCAACCCCGATCAGGTGCTGCTGGACGTCCGCTCCGAGCTGGAGTTCAGCGGCGAGCGATTCTGGCCGTCGGGCGCGAGCGAGGACGCCGGCCGTGCCGGTCGCATCCCCGGCGCGATCAGCGTTCCGATCGATCTGTTGAGGGACGACGACGGATCGCTGAGGGACGCGAGCGAGCTTGGCCGCCTTTTCGAGGCGAAGGGCGTCGACCGCCAGAAGACGGTGATCGTCTACTGCACGATCGGTAATCGGGCCGCTCAGGCCTGGTTCGGCCTGAGCCACCTGCTCGGCTATCCCGACGTTCGCGTCTACTACGAGTCATGGGTCGAGTGGGGGAAGGAGCCCGACACGCCGATCGAGGTCGGGTGAGCGGCTGAGCCTGAGCGGTCGGGTCAGCGGGGGTCGATCATGTGCTGCGCCGTCAACTCGGCCAGCGCCATCAGGGTGATCATCGGATTGACTCCGGGAGCGGTGGGGAGGGCGGAGGCGTCGCCACCCAGACGCCGGGCAGGTCGTGCAGCTGGCCGCGGCCGTCGGCGACCGAGGTCCGCGGGATCGGCGCCCATCCGGCTGGAGCTCATCTGCTGGGCGGTGTAGGCGGTGTACTCCTCCTCCGGCACGCCACGCAGCTCGTCGAGGTAGCCGTCGAAGTCCTCGCCGGCCCGCCAGCGGCGCGGGGTGAAGTGGAAGGTCGAGATCTCCTGCGCGCCGGTGGCGTGGTGCATCCGCGCGACCTCGACCTGGGCGCGGACCGCGACCCGCTGGTCGACGGGGTCGGCGAGCGACCACTGCACGACCGCTTCGCCGTCCTCACCGAGGACGATTCGACCGCTGCCGTGGTCGTGGGAGACCCCATGCCAAGTCGCCATCCGGGACAGCTTCAGCATCTCCTCGCGGTGGCCAGCGCCGTCGGCGAACGACATCGCTCCGCTCCACAGCGCCGGGCTCAGGGTCAGGCTCTCGATCAGCAAGCCGGCGGGTTCCTCGCAGTGGCTCATGTCGAATGAGACCGCGGACTGGATCTGGCCGCCTCAGGACTCGATCGGCACCTCGTAGACGCCGTTGAGGATCCAGGCCGAGTGCAGCTGCAGGTGCCGCCCGACCGCGGGACCGCCGACGCCAGTGCGCAGGAGGATCGCCGGCGACTCCATCGCTCCGGCGGCGAGGACGACAGCGGGCGCGCGGACCTCGACCCGGGTCGACCCGCCGTCGCCGCCTGCGACCCGCCCCTCGCTTGTGAGCAGCCGGTCGACGCAGCAGTCGACCAGGAAACGGGCGCCGGCGGCGGCTGCGTCCTCGAGGTAGGTCTTCCGGGTCGACTGCTTGCAGCCCTGCTGGCAGGCGTTGTTGCAGTAGCCGCAGAAGCGGGGGTCGTCGTCGAGAGAGGCGTTGCGAGCGATCCGCTCGTGCGAGTAACCGAGGTCGGAGAGGGCGCCGACCATGCGCTCGGTGTTGAGGTTGCGGTGGGTCGCCTCGGTGTTGACGTTGAGGCGCTCCCAGACCCGGTCGGTCGCGGCGTCGAAGGCGGGTGTCTCGATCTCCTCGACGCCCATCCTGGCCCAAGCCTTGCGCACCTCCATCGGCGTGCGCAGGCCGACCATCGAGTTGACGACCGTGCCGCCGCCGAGCGTCGAGCCGGCCAGCGGGCCCATCTCGCCGTGCTCTGACCACATCACCCCGCCGCGCAGGTAGAGGTCGGCGGCGGAGGCCTCGGTCTGGCGGAAGTCCGACTCGTTGCCGTAGCCGGGCGCTCGAGCACGAGCACCGAGCGCCCGGCCTGGGCCAGACGCGCCGCGATCACCGACCCGCCGGCGCCCGAGCCGATCACGCAGACGTCGGCCTCAAGTACGTCGTCGGCGGCGGAGACGCTGTTCCGGGCTCGGCAGGGCGTCGTGCGCGAGCCGCCCGCAGCGGCTTGTCAGAACTCCAGCGGCATCCCTGGGGGACAGGCTCAGGTTGCGGGGGCCCAGGCCCGTAGCTCATACAGTGGCTGGATGAGCGAGCCACCGTCCCCCGACGCCTTCGCGCTCGAGCGCGCCGAGGTGCGTGGGGTCGAGCTCGCCTACATGCGCGCGGGAGTCGGTGGCTACCCGCTGCTGTTGGTCCACGGCTGGCCCGAGACCAAGCGGATCTGGTGGCGCAACATCGCGCCCCTGGCCGCGGCGGGCTTCGAGGTGATCGTCCCCGACCTGCGCGGCTTCGGCGATTCCGGCCTCGCCGCCGACGGCTTCTACGACGTCGCCGCCCACTCGCGGGACATGCGGGCGCTGGTCGGCGACGTTCTCGGCCACGAGCGCTGTGCGGCGGCGGGAGGCGACCTCGGCGGCGCGGTGATCCAGGATCTTGGTCTGCGCTTCGAGGGCTTCGTCGAGCGCCAGGTGCTGTTCAACTGCGTGATGCCGCTGCTTCCCGAGGCCTACGAAGCCGCCGGCATCGAAACGGCTCCCTCGGTGGAGATGCGGATGGCCGCGGACTACTTCCGGCGGCAGGCCCGCGAACCCGAGGTGCTGGCCCGGGAGCTCGACACGCCGGCAAAGCGGCGCAGCTACGTCGCCGAGTTCTACGGCCACCGCTTCTGGGCCACGCCCGGCGCCTTCACGAGGGCGGACACCGACTTCATGAGCGAGCCGTTCGCCGACCCCGAGCGGCTCCTCGCCGGCTGGGGAAACTACGGCAGTGCGCTCGGGGTGCGGCCGAGGTCGGAGACGCCGCGCCTCTTCGAGCGCAACGCGATTCCCACCATGGCGCTCTACGGGCCCGACGACCACGTCATCTGGCGCCGCTTCCCGGAGATGTGCGAAGTCGCCTTCAGCGAGCTGATCGGGCCGTTTGTGGTCAACGGGGCCGGGCACTTCCTGCAGTGGGAGCGGGCCCAGCTTCTGAACAAGGCGATCGAGTACTTCCTGGGCGAGCTGCGGAGCCAACGCCCGGCTCGCCACCGAATCGCGGCCAAGTGATCTAGGATCACCGCTCCCTTCGCCAGGATCCGATGAAGAAGCTCTTCGCGTCAATCGTTCTCGTCCCAGCGCTCCTCCTGCTCGCGGGTTGCGGCAGCAGCAACTCGAACAGCTCGTCGAGCACCACCGCGACGGCCTGCACGCCGGGCCAGCTTCCGACCCACACCAAGGGGACTCTGACGGTCGCCACCGACAAGCCCGCCTACCCACCCTACTTCGAAGAA
>DATAIY010000422.1:0-2188 GCA_036262475.1 Solirubrobacterales bacterium | reverse complement strand
GAATAAGGGCCTCGCCGGCTTCCTGGAAAAGGACCTGCCGCGGCTTGCCGAACTGCCGGTGCCATTGATCGTCTCGGTGATGGCCACCAGCCGGCCCGAGTTCGCGGAGCTGGTCGAGGCGGTCGGCGCCCGCGAGGAGGTCGCCGGGATCGAGCTCAATGTCTCCTGCCCCAACGTTCACTCGGGCCTGATCGTCGGCGAGCAGCCGGCCGAGACGGAGGCGCTGCTGGAGACCCTGCGCCCGCTCACCGCGAAGCCTCTGATCGTGAAGCTGACCCCCAACGTGGCCGACCCCGCCGCGGTCGCGGTCGGCGCCGAGCACGGTGGGGCGGACGCGGTCTCACTGATCAACACGCTGAAGGCCAGCGCCTTTGACTCGGCAACCGGCGAATCGGCACTGGCCGCCGGCCACGGCGGCCTCTCGGGCCCCGCGGTGCGGCCGGTGGCGCTGCAGCAGTTGCGCGCGGTGAACGCCGCGGTCGGGCTCCCCGCGATCGGGATGGGGGGCATCTGCAACGGCGCCGACGCGGCCGAATTCCTTGCCGCCGGCGCAGCGCTGGTGGCGGTCGGAACCGAGAGTTTCCGCGACCCGAGAGCCGGCTCGAGGGTCGCCGCGGAGCTCGAATCGGCCCGTCCGAAGGAGGTCGCGGCTCACTCCGCACTAGACCTCAAGTAGAGGTTGAGATGAATTTGTGGGCAATTGGCCTCAGACCACTTGCGCCTGCCCTACCCGGGGCTATACTCGCCGCCCAGATGCCCGCTCCTCCAGTCAAGACCTCACTCGCGGCGCCGGAACGGTCCCTCGACCAGAGAATGGACGCGCTCAGGCGGGCCAACGGCATCCGCACCGCCCGCGCCAAGCTGAAGAAGGATCTGAAGGCGAGCCGGGCGAGTATTCACGCGATTCTGCTCGATCCGCCGGAGTACGTGATGACCGCAAAGGTCTTCGACATGCTGCTCGCGGTGCCCAAGTACGGACGGGTGAAGACCAACCGAATACTCAACCAGTGCCGGATCTCGCCTTCGAAGACGATCGGCGGTCTGTCCGAGCGCCAGCGCACCGAGCTGGTCTCCCAGCTGCGCCACCGTTAGCGACCGCTTCGCCGGTCAGTATTCGAGGCCCGATGGCCAAGGTCTTTGTCATCACGGGCCCGTCCGGGGTCGGCAAGGGAACTCTGATCAAGGAGCTCCTTCAGCGCGTCCCCGACCTCGAGCTCTCGGTTTCGGCGACGACCAGGCAGCCACGGGAGGGCGAGGTCGACGGCCGCGATTACCACTTCCTCACCTCCGATCAGTTCGACCAGCGAATCGACGACAAAGACTTCCTCGAGTTCGCCACCTACAGCGGCAACCTCTACGGGACGATGCGGACCGAGGTCGAGCGGCGCCTCGCGGAGGGACACTCGGTGGTGCTCGAGATCGAGGTCCAGGGGGCGCGCCAGGTCCGGGCCGCGATGCGCGAGTCGATCCAGGTCTTCATCGCGCCGCCCGACCCGTCGGTCCTGCGGGAGCGCCTCGATGCCCGCGGCACCGACGCGTCGCACGCGATCGACGCTCGGCTCGAGGTGGCGGCGCAGGAGATGGCCGCCCAGGACGAGTTCGCCTACCGCGTCGTCAACGACGACCTCAAGCACGCGGCGGGCGAGCTGGAGGGGATCGTGCGCGCCGAGCTCGGCCTATCACTAGACTCCGCAGCCGATGATTAAACCCCGCGTAGACAAGCTTCTGGTGCATGCTGATTCTCATTACGCCGCTGTCGTCGTCTCGGCGAAGCGCGCGCGTCAGATCAACAGCTACTTCCACAACCTCGGAGAGGGCGGCTTCGGCGAGTACCCGCCGCCCATGGTCGAAACGAACGCCGAGAGGAATTACCTCACGATGGCGCTCGAAGAGCTCGCCGAGGGCAAGCTCAAATACGAGTACCGCAGCTAGCGCCGCACCCGGGGCGCGAACCCGAGGAGTAGACAGATGGCCCGAGTCCTGCTTGGCGTTAGCGGTGGGATCGCCGCCTACAAGTCGTTGGAGTTGGCCCGCCTCGCGACCCTCGCCGGCCACGGCGTGCGGGTGCTGATGACCGAGACGGCCACGCGTTTCGTCGGCGCCGCCTCCTTCGAGGGAATCGTCGGGGCCCCGGTCCTGATCTCCGAGTTCGAGCGCGACCCCCTGCGCGGCGGCTTCCCCGGGGAGC
>DATAIY010000421.1:0-5135 GCA_036262475.1 Solirubrobacterales bacterium | reverse complement strand
CGCGATCAAGCTGGGGGTCTGCGGCGAGCATGGGGGCGATCCCGACTCGATCGACTTCTTCCATCGCTCCGGCATCGACTACGTGTCCTGCTCGCCCTATCGCGTCCCGGTCGCGCGGGTCGCGTCCGCCCAGGCTGCGATCCGCGAGGCGGACGAGCAGGTCGGGCCGTGACGATGGCCTCTGTGGAGGCGCCGAGCGCCGAACCCGAGGACGGGGAGAGACGGGCGGCTGCTGGTTTGGGGACCGGCATCCCGGGTAACGTGCGGATAGGTCTGGGATCCGCACCCTAGGGAAGGGGAGACACCATGGAGTCAGCATCAGTCCCGAGGTCAGAGCCGCCGCGCAGGGAACCGGCCGCCGACCCGGGAGCGGGATGGAAGCCCGCCGATCCGGGGCCGCTGGGTCTCGCCGCGTTCGCGCTGACGACCTTCGTCCTCAGCATGTTCAACGCCGGCCTGGTCAGTCACGCCGGCGAGCCGGTGGTGCTGGGCATTGCGCTCGCCTACGGCGGGATTGCACAGATCCTCGCAGGGATGTGGGAGTTCCGTACCGGCAACACCTTCGGCGCCGTCGCCTTCACCTCGTTCGGGGCCTTCTGGATCTCGTTCTGGGCGCTGGTGACCTTCTTCGCCGGGGATATTCCGGCCGAGCATGTCGGAGCGGCGCTCGGGCTCTTCCTGATCGCCTGGGGGATCTTCACCCTCTACATGTTCGTCGCCTCGCTTCGGACGACGGCGGCGATTGCGGCCGTCTTCTTCCTGCTGACGATCACGTTCTTCCTGCTCGGGATCGGCAACGCGAACGAAAGTGAAGGCCTGGTCGAAGCCGGCGGCTGGTTCGGGCTGGCGACGGCGGCTGCCGCCTGGTATGCATCATTCGTTGCGGTCACCAACTCGACCTTCGGACGGACGGTTCTGCCGGTCAAGCCGCTGGGTCGCTGAGAAGGGAGAGGGCGGATGTCAAATGAGAAGTCGTCGGATCTGGAGCGACAGCTGGAGTCGATGCTGGAGGTCGAGCGCTTCGAGCCGCCGGTCTCCTTCCGCGAGCAGGCTCTCTGGAGCGATCCCAAGGTCTACGCGCAGGCGGCCGCCGACCCCGAGGCCTGGTGGCTTGGCCAGGCCCGGGAGCTACTCGACTGGGACACGGTGCCGAGCAAGGGCCTCGACGACGCCAACCCGCCCTTCTACAAGTGGTTCGAGGACGGTCGCCTGAACGCCTCGGCCAACTGCCTCGACCGCCACGTCGAGGCGGGCCGGGGCGAGCGGGTCGCCTACCACTGGCGCGGCGAGGAGGGCGAGGAGCGCGACATCAGCTACGCCGACCTGCACCGCGACGTCCAGCGCTTCGCCAACGCGCTCTCCGACCTCGGGGTGCAAAAGGGCGACGTGGTCGGGATCTACCTGCCGATGATCCCCGAGGTCATCGTCTCGATGTTGGCCTGCGCGCGGATCGGCGCCATCCACAACGTCGTCTTCGGCGGCTTCTCGGCCGAGTCGGTGCGGGAGCGAATGGAGTTCTCCGAGGCGAAGGCGCTCGTCACCGTCGACGGCGCCCGGCGCAAGGGCAAGACGGCGCCGATCAAGCCGACGGTGGACGAGCACATGGACGATCTCGAGAGCCTGAAGACAATCGTCGTCGTCCGCCACACCGGGATCGAGTGTCCGATGAGCGACGGTCGCGACGTCTTCTACGACGAGGTGCTGGCCGCGGCCGAGCCCGAGTGCCCGGCCGAGCCGATGGAGGCCGAGCACCCGCTCTTCATCCTCTACACCTCCGGCTCGACGGCGAAGCCGAAGGGGATCCTGCACACGACCGGCGGCTATTTGACCGGGGTCACCGCGACCCACCGCTACGTCTTCGACCTAAAGCCCGAGTCCGACGTCTACTGGTGCGCCGCCGACGTCGGCTGGGTCACCGGCCACTCCTACATCGTCTATGGGCCGCTCGCCAACGGCGCCACCAGCGTGATGTGGGAGGGGGCACCCGACCACCCCCACCAGGGGATCTGGTGGGAGTTGATCGAGCGCTACAAGGCGACGATCCTCTACGCGGCGCCGACGGCGATCCGCACCTTCATCAAGTGGGGGGCGGAGATCCCGGAGCGCTTCGACCTCTCCTCGCTGCGCCTCCTCGGCACGGTTGGGGAGCCGATCAATCCCAAGGCCTGGCTCTGGTACCACAAGGTGATCGGCTCAGAACGCTGTCCGATCGTCGACACCTGGTGGCAGACGGAGACCGGCGCGATCATGATCACGCCGCTGCCGGGGATCACCGCGACCAAGCCGGGATCGGCGACGACGCCGTTCCCCGGGGTCCAGGCGCAGGTGGTCGACGAGAGTGAGGGCAAGCCGATCGACGAGGGTCAGGGCCTGCTGGTCCTGGAGCGCCCGTGGCCGGCGATGCTGCGCGGCCTCTACAAGGAGGACGACCGCTTCATCGAGACCTACTTCGCCCGCTTTGGCACCGAGCGCTACCTGGTCGGCGACGCCGCCCGCCGCGACTCCGATGGCTACTTCTGGGTGATCGGTCGCATCGACGACGTCGTCAACGTCTCCGGCCACCGGCTTTCCACTGCCGAGGTCGAGTCGGCGATCGTCGCCCACGAGAAGGTCGCCGAGGCGGCCGTGATCGGCGAGTCCGACGAGGACACCGGCCAGGCGATCTGCGCCTTCGTCACCCTGCGCGGCGGCACCGAGCCCAGCGACGAGTTGGTCGAAAGCATCCGCGGCGTCGTCGCCGAGCGGATCGGCAAATTCGCCCGCCCGAAGCGGATCATCTGGGCCGACGACCTGCCGAAGACGCGCTCGGGGAAGATCATGCGGCGTCTCTTGCGCGACATTGCCGACGGTCGGGCGCTCGGCGACGTGACGACGCTGCGCGACCCCGAAGTGATGAAGGAGCTGGAGTCGAAGGTCGCCGCGGAGGCCGACGAGGGCTGAGCCGCCGCGGATAGTTGCCCCGTTGGCCGGCGAGCGCCACTAGCCGCCGCGCTGGCCGGCCATGCGCTCAACCGCAACCTCGAGCGCCTGCAGCTGTTCTTGGACGCTGCGCAGTTCGCGCAGGGCCAGCGCCTCGGCGGTCATCTGCTCTTCCTCCAGCTCTTCCTCGACCTCGGCGATTTCGGGCGCCAGGAAGCGCTGGGCGAAGGCGCCGGTGAGCAGGGCGACGAAGCCGATGCCGACGATAAGGATGAAGGTGGAGACGATCTGGCCACCGGTCGTCGACGGGTAGATGTTGGAGCCGAGCGTGGTCATCGTCGTGATCGCCCAGTAGGTGTCGGCCCAGAAGGTCAGGTGCTGGCTGTGTTTCTCGAAGGCGCCGAAGATGGCGCCGCCGCCGATCACGGTCAGGAGGGCCAGCAGCAGCGCGTAGCGCAGCCCCTCGAGCGAGAAGACCTCGCGTGAGAGCTGGGCCAGCCGCAGCAGCCGCAGAAGCCGCAGCAGGCGCAGGACCCGCAGGCTCTGCAGCCCGGCCGGCAGCACCGGCGGGGTGAGGACGACGATGACGACGTCGAGCGGGTGGTGGCGGATCCAGGCCCAGCGGTCGGGGACGATCGCGAGCATCACCACCAGCTCGACCAGGAAGGCGAGCCAGGTGACCCAGTTGAGTGCGATCGCCACCGTCTCCAGCGCTTCACCCGGATGCGACTCGGTGATCGCGACGGTGGGCAGCGTCAGCGCCGCCGCGATCAGCATCGGCGTATTGAGGAATTCAGCCACCCGCGTGCTGCGGGCGTCCATGCCGGGCCCGTAGCGCAGTGGGCGCTCTGCCGCTTGGGAGCTCACCGCGACTGTTTCGACGCCGGGCTGCCGGGCCCCTCTAGGACGGGGCATCCAGGAGGTCGGACTCAGCCGTGGCGGGCGGCCTTGACCAGGCTTTGGCCCGGCTCGATCACGCGCTTGGGCGCGAAGCTGTTCTTGGCCACCGAGATTGTGATCGGCCCGATGCTGGGGTCGCCGCTGGGAAGGATTTCGAAGCTGCCGGTGATGCCGTTGCGGACCCTGGTCGCCCGCATCGCAGCGATCACGCCGCCGCGTTCGACGCCGGTGCCGATCGCGCCGAGCAGCACGCTTGCCGCCTGCGCCGCATATGGCGCGTAGAGTTCGACCGGCCCGCCGACCTCCTTCTTCAGTTCGGAGACGAGTTGCTTACCGGGACCGGTGAGGTTCTGGGGCACCAGGCCTGGGACGCTGGCGAACATGCCCCTCGCCGCGGTTCCGGCGAGGTCGATCGTCGACTGCTGGGCGAAGCCGTCGGGCGCCAGCAGCTTCACCGCGCCGCTGTTGGGGCCGAGCACGGCGACCTTGTCCTTGATCAGGCGGGGGCCGTTCTCCTCGGTCAGCCCGGCCACGAGCACGGCGTCGGGGGCGGTGGCGGCGACCTTGTTCATCAGGTCAATGTAGTTGGAGGCGTTGGCGTTCCAGGCGCTGAAGCCGGTGATCTCAATTCCGAGCTTGTGGGCGGCGCCGCGGAAGGTCTTCGCTTGCCCGAGGCTGGTGGGGTCCTTGCCGGCGTAGAGGACATAGGCGCGGCCGATCCCCTCGATCCTGGCGAAGCTCGCCAGGCCCGCGCCCTGGTAGGCGTCGTTGGGGACGACGCGGGCGTAGTTGCGCCGCACCGGGTAGAGGCTCTTCGGCTCGCCACCGCCGCAGCTGGGACTCGACTGCGTGAGGCAGATCAGCGTGTTGCCGGGCGAGATCATCGCCAGGCCCCCGTTCGGCGCCCGCCCGAGGATCGGGATCATCGCTTCGGCGCAGCCCGAGTTGTAGGTGCCGACCACGCCGAGGACGCTCGGGTCGGCGGCGTAGGCCCGGGCGTTGGCCTGGCACTGGGCCTTGGTCCAGAGCCCGGTCTTGGCGCTGGAGTCGTCGCAGGCCTGGAAGGCGACGTTGCGCCCGCCGCTGCGCCAGTTGGCCCCTTCGAGCACGAGCCGGATCGCGTCGTTCATCTGCCGCGAGCGCTGCCGTGAGTCGCCCTTGAGCGGCAGGTCGGAGACGATCAGCGCCTGCGCCGCCCCGGAGCCGCCGTACTGGACCGCGTCGCAGGCGGAGGAGTCGACCGCGGTGATCCCGGTCCCGGCCGCGCGGCTGTGAGCGCTGATGCCGAAAACGGCGAGGCCGAGCAGGAGCAGGGC
>DATAIY010000420.1:0-2790 GCA_036262475.1 Solirubrobacterales bacterium | reverse complement strand
CGTGTCGTCGTCGCGGATATAGATCGCCTCGCTCACCGGGTCGCTGACCGGATCGTTGGACCACGGCGTGAGCTGGTTCTCGCGGCTGTTGCCCGACCAGGTGTAACCGGATCCGGATTCGGAGACCAGGAACCCGAAGCTGGGGTTGGCGATCACGTTGATCCACGGCGCCGGCGTCGACTGACCCGGCCCAAGGATGGCGACGTACTCGTGCCCGTCATCGGCGAAGCCGCCCAGACCGTTGAAGAACTCGAGCTCCGGGCGCGGCGCAGGCGGGTCGACCGCGACGTGCCTGGCCCCCTCCGGTCGAGGTGGCGGGGCAGTCCGCTCGGTGCGATCGACGCGAACAACCTGCTCGGCAAGCGTCCCGCGACGGCCGAGCAGGACGGCGCGCGCGGCCGCGAGGAGCAGGATTCGGTCCTCGCCGGTGAGTTGCCAGCCGCGCAGCAGATGGACCCGGCCGTGACCCGGATCAGCTCCCGTCGCGGCCAGCGACTGGCTCGTCCGGACGACCGCCTCGAGGGCATCCTGGAGGTCCTCGGCGTAGCTGGCCCCGTGCTCGTTGAGGATGACCAGGTCGACCTCGAGCAGCTTCAGGCGCCAGTACTCGTGCGCGCGCAGCAGCTGGCGGACGATGGCCAGGTCCTCGACCTCCTCGATGCGCACCATGACGATCGGCAGATCGCCCGAGATGCCGTGCCGCCAGAGGCCGGAAGCGCCGCGCGCGTTGCTCGCCAGGACAGCTGCGGCCGGCCGTAGCGACGGGTCGGAATAGAGGATCCGGTTGGCGAGCCGCTGGAACAGGTGCGCCTCGTCAGGCTCCACGCCGAGGTGGTGCAGCTGGACCTGCGCCTGAGCCCAGGCCAGGGTCGAAGCGCGCTCGAAAGTCGCCGTTTCGCGGTACTTGTCAGCCAGATCGACCACTTCCTCGCGCGTCTCCGCAACGACGGTCGAGAAGACGGCGTGCGCCGTCGCTCCTGCGGCGAGCCGGATCCGGCAGCGCAGGCTGAAGATTGGATCAAGCACGGCGCCGACGGTGTTCGAGAGCGGCCTGCCGTCGAGGACCGACACCGGCGAGCGGACAGACCGGGAACGTCCCAGGAAACGGGCGCGATCGGTCTCGTACTGGAAGACGCCGGTGGTGTCGCCCTCGACCGCCAGGACGTGCGCGGCCCAGATCGGCGATTCGTCGGGCGAGCGTTGCCGCCGCGTGGCGAGCAGCCCCCCGGTGTCGGGTAGGAACTCGGTCTCCACGAACAGGTTCTGGAAGGCGGGGTGGGCCACGTCCGCCGGCTGCGTGGCCAGCGCGAGCTCGGCGTAGGAGGTGATCTCGATCTCCCGGGTACGCGAGCCGAGGTTGGTCAGCGACAGCCGGCGGATCTCGGCGTCGTGCTCGGCCGACACCACGACCGATAGCGCGGTCGCGATCGAGCCGTCGCGCCGGGCGAACTCGGCGTGATCCTCGGCGTATTCGACCTCATAGCTGTCCGCTTCGACACCGACCGGCTGATGCCCCGCCGACCAGACGACGCCGCTGTGCATGTCGCGCAGATAGAGGTAGGAACCCCACGCGTCGCGGGTCACATCCTCGCGCCAGCGCGTGACGGCGATGTCGCGCCAGCGGCTGTAGCCCGATCCGGCGGCGGTAACCATGACCGCGTAGCGACCGTTGGAGAGGATGTGCGTGCGCGGGATCACGTCGTGCGGCGAGCTGAACCGGCGCGGGACGGGGCGGACGAGATCGCGCACGTCGGCGGCGCTCTTGACCTCCTCCGAGCGCGGGCGTGCCACCATGACGTCGCGCGGGACACGCTCCTGCAACAGCAGCTCGGTCGCCTCGACGATGGGATCGGCGTGGAAGCGCTCGACCATCGCGCCGCCGCTGACGACGTTCCCGAGGGCTACCAGCGCCATCCCCTGGTGATGGGCCATGTAGCTGTTGACGACCGCGACGGTCGCGCCCTCGGGCAGCCGTCGCGCGGTGTAATCGAGCGCCTCGCGGAATCCGTAGCGACCGCTTGCGCCGGCTTTCGCCAGGCGCGTGAAGTTCCTGAGCGCGGCCCGGGGCTGGATCATCGCCGCCAGCGCCGTGGCATACGGGGCGATGACCACGTCCTCGCTCAGGCCGCGCTTGAGCCCGAGGCCCGGGACGCCGAAGCTCGCGTACTGGTACGTCTGCTCGAGGTCTCGGGCGTTGAACGCGGATTCGGAGATGCCCCACGGCACGCCGAGCTCAGCGGCGTAGCTCATCTGGCGGGCCACGACGAGGCCGTACGTGTGGGCCAGCAGGCTCGCTGCCGGAGCGCGCATGACCAGTGCCGGCATCAGGTACTCGAACATCGATCCGGACCACGAGATGAGCGCCGAGCCACGTCCGACCGGAGTCAGCGGACGGCCGAGCCGGAACCAGTGGTCAGGCGGAATGTCGCCCTTGGCGATCGCCAGGAAGCTCGAGATGCGCGCCTCGGATGCGAGCAGGTCGTAGTAGCTCGGGTCGAGGGCCCCCTCCCGGACGCGAAAGCCGATCGAGAAGAGCTTGCGGGTGGGGTCGAAGAGAAAGCCGAAGTCCATCTCGCGGAACAGTTGCTGGGCCTCGTCCGCGATCGCCTGCAGCCGTCGAACCAGGTTGCCGGCGAGCCGCGCACCGTCTGGCGTGGCCCCCGCGGCCTCGTCCGAAAGCTCGGCAATGGTGGCCAAAGACGACGCAGCCGCATGCGCCGGCAGGACGGCGAGGTCTCGACCATGACTGTCCACCGCCCGCCGGGCCGCGTCCGCCCACGCGATGAGCTC
>DATAIY010000419.1:0-2791 GCA_036262475.1 Solirubrobacterales bacterium | reverse complement strand
AAGCCAACCTCACCGGAGCCCCGGGGATGTGGTCGGACTTCAACGAAGCCAACCGCGAAGCGATGATGAAGTCGGAGCTGATCTCCTGGCCGGTGACCCTGGCGATCCTCGTCCTCGCCTTCGGCTCGCTGGTCGCCGCCGGGCTGCCGCTGATGCTGACGATCGTCGGCCTGATCGCCTCCGCCGGCGTCCTCTACCTCGGCACCAAGCTCTCGCCGATCTCGATCTGGGCGATGAACTTCGCGCTGATGTTCGCGCTCGCGCTCGGGATCGACTACGCCCTCTTCATCGTCATGCGCTTCCGCGGCGCGCTCTTTGGCCAGGGACGAGATCCGGTGCAGGCGGTCGGCGAGACGATGGACACCGCCGGCAAGGCGGTCCTCTTCTCCGGCCTGACCGTGCTGATCTCGCTCTCGGCGGTGATGCTGGTGCCGAGCCCCGCCTTCCGCTCGATGGCGATCGGAATCATGGTCTCGGTCCTCTTCGTCCTGGCGGCGACGATGACCCTGCTGCCAGCGGTCCTCTCCAAGCTCGGGCCGCGGATCGACAAGCTGGCCCTTCCCTGGGCCCACAGCGGCGAGCACCGCTCGGCTCGCTTCGCCCGCTGGGGTGAGCTGCTCTGGCGCCGGCCGTTCGTCTTCGGCGGTATCGCCCTGATCGTCCTGCTCGCCCTGGCACTGCCGATCCTCGGCATGAAGACGGGGATGCCGTCGATCAAGGTGGTCCCAAAGAGCGACTCCTCGCGGGTCGGCTACCAGCAGATCAGCTCCGCCTTCGGGCCGGGCGCGCCGGGAACGCTGCAGGTAACGGCACCGCGCGCAGATAGCGCGGCGACCGCGGCGGCGCTGGGCGCCGATCGGGGGATCGCAGTGGTCTCCCCACCGGTGACGGGTGGCGGAGGCCTGGTCTTGATCCAGGCCGTTCCGACCAGCGGTCCCTCGACCGACGCCACCGCAAGCACCATCGACAGGCTGCGGGCAGACCTTCCCGCGGCGGCGCTCCTCGGTGGTCCCTCGGTCGAAAACCACGACCTCGAAGCCTCCCTGGCGTCGAAGACGCCACTGGCGATCGGCGTCATCCTCGCCCTCGGCTTCCTGCTGTTGCTGGTCGCCTTCCAGGCGCCGCTGATCGCGGCGATCGGGGTCCTCGCCAACCTGCTCTCGACCGGGGCCGCCTTCGGCGTCGCCACGCTGATCTTCCAGCACGGCCACCTCTCCGGTCTGCTCGGCTTCGAATCACAGGGCTTCCTCGACGCCTGGGGGCCGATCTTCTTCTTCGCGATGATCTTCGCGATCGCGATGGACTACACGGTCTTCCTGCTCTCCTCGGCGCGCGAGCACTGGGAACGGAGCGGCGACGCCAAGGAGGCGATGGTCGGCGGGCTGGCCCACTCCGGGCGGGTGATCCTCGCCGCCGGGGCGGTGATGGTCGCGGTCTTCTTCACCTTCGCCCTCTCCGGACCGCTGCCGCCGAAGGAGATGGGCACGATCCTCGGCGTCGCCGTCCTGCTCGACGCCTTCCTGGTCCGGCTGCTGCTGCTGCCGGTCTTCCTGCGGCTGGCCGGGGCCAGCGCCTGGTACCTCCCCGCCTGGCTCGACCGGGTCCTGCCCGACATCCACTTCGGCCATGGGCAGGCGGGCGAGGGGGAGGTGCCGGTCGACGAGGCGGCGGGCGCCACCGCCGCGGTGCCGGTCGCGGCTGGAGCCCGGGACCCGAGTTAGTCCGAGCGGATGCGGCCGAATAGCTCCTCGGCTGTGTTCGCGGAGAGATTGGCAAAGGCCATCGCCCGCGCGATGGCCTCGACAGCATCCATTTCATCCGGCGTCAAGTGGTCGCTCAGGCCGGCGGTCAGATTGGCTGCGAGCGGCCGACGAAAGCGTGCTTCGGCGAGCGCCGCAGCGTAGGTCACGGCAGCACGGTTGCGATCGTCGAGGTCTTCCAGGTCACCGAGGCCGATCGCTCGCAGGTCCTCGGAGGTGACGCCCACTCGGCTCGCCCAGCGCTCGTGCACGAAGGTGCAGCCGCGACAGGAGTTGACGCTGCTGACCGCAACCATGACCCGCTCTCGCAGCGCTGGATCGAGGCCGCCGCGCATGTAGGCGGTGGCAAGGGGCCGAGCCCGCCGCGCGACCCCGGCGAGATCGCGGATTGCCTCACCCGAGGAGGCGAACGTGCGAGGCGATCGGTCCGGAGCGGGCACGAGCGGACAGTAGCGGCACGAGGAGCAGGCTGGCGGCGATCGTCCTCGAGGTCGTGAGAGCCGCCGTCGCCCCAAGCCAGCTTGGCCAGCTCCTTGGCTCCAGTGCGGGTGGGGAAGACCAGCACCGCAGTCGATTGCCAATCACACCGGGTGGTTCGATCGGTTGATCCGATCATGGATTCGGTCGATGCGGCTCAAGTTTGTCTGCCGACGATCTTTCGCTCTTACCGTGAGTCGGTGCGGAGTAGGCCACTCCTGTCCGCGATTTTGCCTGGGCTTGGGGTTCGGGGGTCTACGTTGCGGGCATGCGACGAATCTTCGTTCCGCTCCTCCTGCTCCTGGCGCTGTTCTCCGTGATTACCCCCTCAGCGATGGCAACGCGCGCCGAGGAGCAGCAAGGCGCCAATATCCTCCGGGAATTCCGAGCTGGGCAAGGGTCCTGCGCGAGCCTTTCCCCCACGCAGTTCGAGCTGGTGGGCGAGTACCTGATGGCGCGCATGATCGGTAGCCCGGCGGCCCATGATGCGATGAACGCGCGAATCAAGCGGATGATGGGCCCGGAAGCGGAGGCACAGGCTCACGTCTTCCTCG
>DATAIY010000418.1:0-2653 GCA_036262475.1 Solirubrobacterales bacterium | reverse complement strand
TCGGGGGGAGAGCGGCTGGGCCGGCGCCTGCTTACCGCCTTCGGGCGCGAGCGCTTCAGGGTCGAGCTGCAGCGCCCCTACTGGCGCCACGACCGCGCCCGCAACCGCTGGCTCGCCCTGTTCGCCTCCCGCCTCGGCGTCCCCTGCGTCGCGACCGGCAACGTCCACGCCCACAGCCGCCGCCGCACCCGCCTGCAGGACGCCTTCGTCGCGGTCGGGCTGGGACAGACGCTGGAGGAGTCGGAGCCGAGCCGCCGCGGCAATCGCAGTTCGGCCCTGGCCTCTCCGCGGGGCATGGCTGCACGCTTCGTCGAGCACCCCGAGGCGGTCGCCGAGACCGTGCGCCTGGCCGAGCGCCTGCGCTTCGACCTGACGACCGAGCTCGGCTACCGCTACCCCGAGGAGGACGACGCCGATTTCAAGCTCGCCGAGCTCTGCCGGCACCGGCTGATCGAACGCTACGCCGGCCAGGAACGCTGGGGAGAGGCGGAAGGGCGCCTCGACCAGGAGCTGGCGACGATCCGCCACCTCAACCTCTCCGGCTTCTTCCTCCTCCACCACGAGCTGCTGGAGCTGGCCCGCGACGTCGCGGTCGAGGTGCGCGGGTCCCGGTCAGCGCGCTCTGTCTTGCCCCCGGGCCGCGGCCGCGGCTCCAGCGTCAGCTCGATCGTCTGTTACCTGACCGGCCTCTCCCACATCGACCCGGTCAAAGCCGAGCTTTTCGCCGGTCGCTTCCTCAACGACGAAGCGACCTCGATGCCCGACATCGACCTCGACTTTCCCCGCGACATCCGCGCGGTGCTGATCCCCCGCGTCCACGAGGTCTACGGGGCAGACCGCTCGGCCCTGGTCGCTGCCTTCCCGACCTACCGGCCGCGCGGCATCGTCCGTGACCTCGGCAAGGTGCTGGGGCTGGGGCCAGAGGAGATCGAGAAGGTGGCGAAGACGGTCGGCTTCCACGAGTCGAAGGAGGAGATCGACCGCGACGTCGTCGCCGCGATCGGCGCTGAGCGCGCCTCCTCGCCGCGCTGGAAGGCGCTGCTCTGGCTCTGCGGTGACGCGATGGGCCTGCCCCGCCACGCCTCCCAGCACTCGGGCGGCATGGTGATCTCGACCGAGCCGCTGATCGACGTCTGCCCGGTCGTGCCGGCGGCGATGGCGGGGCGCCAGATCGTCCAGTGGGACAAGGACTCCTGCGCGGACGCCGGGTTGCTGAAGATCGACCTGCTGGGGCTGGGGATGCTCTCCGCGGTCGAGCGCTGCGTCGAGGAGGTCGAGCGCACGCGCGGGGAGTGGCTCGACCTCTCGCGGATCCCACTCGACGACGTCGAGACCTACGAATCGATCCGCGCCGCCGAGACCACCGGCGTCTTCCAGATCGAGAGCCGGGCGCAGATGCAGATGCTGCCGCGGACCCAACCGCGCACGATCGACGACCTCACCGTGCAGGTGGCGCTGGTTCGCCCCGGCCCGATCCAGGGTGGCGCCATCCATCCATATATAGAGCGGCGCAAGCGCCAGCGCGAGGACCCCGGGTTCGAGATCCCCTACGAACACCCGCTGCTGGAGCCGGTGCTGGAGGAGACCCTGGGCACGATCGTCTACCAGGAGCAGGTGATCGAGGTGGCGATGGCGCTCTCGGGCTTCACTTCCTCCGAGGCGGAGGGGCTGCGGCGGGCGATGAGCCGCAAGCGCTCCCAGGAGGAGATCGAGAAGCACCACGAGCGCTTCGTCGCCGGCGCCTCCGAGCGGGGCGTCCCGGTTGAGGTGGCGGAACGGGTCTGGGCGCAGATTCAGGGCTTCTCCGGCTTCGGCTTCCCGAAGGCCCACTCGGCCGCCTTCGGGCTGCTCGCCTACCAGTCGGCCTGGCTGCGCATCCACTACGGCCCCGAGTTCCTCTGCGCGCTGTTGAACGAGCAGCCGATGGGCTTCTATCCGCCCGACACCCTCGTCCACGAGGCCCAGCGCCGCGGTGTCCGCATCGCCCCACCCGACGCCAACCGCAGCCGTGTCCTCTGCCACGTCGAGCGACCGCGGGGTGGGTTGGTGGTGCGGATCGGGCTGGGGTACGTGAAGGGGGTCCGCGGCGAGGAGATGGAGGCGCTGGTGGGGGAGCGGGAGCGTGGCGGGCCCTACAGTGGGATCGCCGAGCTGGCCTCGCGCTCTGGGGCTGGCTTGGCGAGCCTGGAACGGCTGGCCTGGACGGGGGCGCTGGACGGGATCCCGTCCGAGGGCGGCGGCGAGCGGCGCGGAACGCTCTGGCGCGTCGGCGTCACCGGCAGGGGCCGCGGCGCTCGCGGCGGGACCCAGCTGGCCCTGCCGATCGAGCCGCCGGAGCCTCCCGAGCTCGAGCCGCTGGGGGACTGGGGAAAGCTGATCGCCGATTACCGCTCGACCGGGATCGCCCTCGGCGAGCACCCGATGGAGCTGCTTCGCCCCGGCCTCGACCCGGCGATCTCCCGCAGCACCGACCTCCAGCGGATCGACGACGGCACCACGGTCGAGGTCGCCGGCATGGTCGTCGCCCGCCAGCGGCCCGAGACCGCCAAGGGGATCGTCTTCATGCTCTTCGAGGACGAGCGCGGCACCGTCAACCTGATCGTGCCGCCGCCCGTCTACGATCGCCACCGCTCACTCGTTCGCACCGCCCCCC
>DATAIY010000417.1:0-1984 GCA_036262475.1 Solirubrobacterales bacterium | reverse complement strand
TTGACCTCGTCGCTGAGGAGCAGGACGGCGACCTCCGGGCGATCAGGCGAAGGCATACCGGCTACGCGATCAGGACCTGAACTGCCGCTGTGTTGGCAGCATCGCCTCCGTTCACCTCACCCTTTCGGGGAGGAGACACGCTGCCGGACATCAGTCGGGGGGGCGGATCTCTGGCATTCGCACCCTAAACCGGGTACGGGAAACCGGACCGATGAGCTCGACGTCGCCGCCGTCACGAATCACGACGCCGCCGTATTCGGCCAATTTTCCCTGCGCCCCGCGTTAGCAGGGCTTTCGGGGGAAGCCCGGAACGAGACTCGAACTCGTGACCCCTTCCTTACCATGGAAGTGCTCTACCAACTGAGCTATCCGGGCGGGTCCGCGGTCGATCTTAAAGGGTCGGAGGGGAACTGGAGGACGGGACCTTGCCGATGTAGGAGACCATGAACGGCAGCAGGCCCAGTCGCCCGTAGAAGCGGACCGCCGCGGAGTTCGAGGCGATCCCGCCGACGCCGAGATGGCCGACGCCAATCCCCCTTGGCTCGGCGTAGACAGCCCCGAAGGGCCGAGCCGACACCGCCGCCGCGATGGCGGGGGAGCACCGCCAGCGTCTCCAGCTCCGCGACTCGGTCTTCGGTCGCCCAGGTCTGCTCGGGGCCCGCGCATGTGGACCAACCCGTAGCCGACCGCGGCCGAGTCGACCTCCGCGAAGAGGACGAAAGCGTCGGGCTCGGGCAGCAGACCCACGTAGAGGTCGCGGCGCACGCTCCAGGAGGCCTCGGGCGTGCGCCGTGGGCCCCCCAACTCCTGCAGCTCCGGCGACGGCGGCGTGGTGATGGTGGAGCGATTCCCAGAGCGGCTGCAGGTCATCCAGGCGCTCGCCTCCCGCGCGCACGATGCTCATTTCGCGGGTGCCCATCCGTGGATGCTCGCCTAACCGGGCCGGACCATCAACTTTGCCGCCGATGCGAGTGCGAACATACGTTCCCTTACTACTTCGATGGAGATTCAGATGCCTCACTTCGACGCATACGAAGACCTGGTTGGCAAGTGGCGCTGGCGGCTCGTCGCCGGCAACGAGCGGACGGTGGCCACGTCCGGGGAGTCCTTCGATTCTCACTGGCACGCCCTGAGAGCAGCCGAAAACGTGCGGGGAGTCGCCTCAGCGGCTCAGATCTCCGGCGCCCCCGCCGGTGGAGTCGAGGACGCGCTGGGCGAGATCATCAAGCGGGAGCTGGCCGAGAGCCGGTAGCCCGGCCGTCGCTCCGCTCAGCGTGTCGCGAGGCGCTGATGGACCAGCTGGACCGCCATCGAACCCTCGCCGGCCCCTGAGGCGACCCTCTTGATCGAGCCGGAGCGGACGTCTCCGACGGCGAAGATGCCGGGCTGGCTCGTCTCGAGGAAGTAGGGGGCGTCGTCGGGCCCGAAGGCGGCCAGGTCCGCCCCATCGACAGCGCCACCGGTGAGCAGGAACCCGTCCTCGTCCATGGCGACGCGGCCGTCGAGCCAGCCGGTGTGCGGCGAGGCGCCGATGAAAACGAACACGGCCTTCGCGGGCAGCTCGGCGCGGGCGCCGGAGCGGTTGTCGGCGACGACCGCGGCCTCGAGCGCCGTCTCGCCTTGCAGCTCGACGATCTCGGAGTGCGTCAGCACCTCGATCCCCTCGCGGCGCTCGATCTCGTCGACGAGGTAGCGCGACATCGACTTGCCGAGGTCGCCGCCGGGGATCAGCAGGCGGCAGCTGGCGGCGTGCTGGGAGAGGAAGATCGCCGCCTGGCCGGCCGAGTTGCCACCGCCGACGACCAGTACCGCATCCCCTGTGCACATCTGCGCCTCGATCAGGGTGGCGGCGTAGTAGACGCCGAGTCCCTCGTAGCAGCGGCTCGCTCACAGCGCTGCCCTTCGGGATGTACAGGTGGCCTGGATGGCGAGCGATCTTAGATCACGCCGCACCGCGCTCCGCCGAGCCTCGAACCCCGGCGAC
>DATAIY010000416.1:0-3797 GCA_036262475.1 Solirubrobacterales bacterium | reverse complement strand
GTGCAGCGGCAGCCCGTCGGAGCCCTCCAGCCGGCAAACCAGGTCGACGCCCTCGATCTCCGCCAGCCTCTCGCCCACGGCGACGGGGTCCGCTCGCTCTCCCTCCCCCGGCAGCAGGTACACGTGCGCCGCCCGACCGGTCGGGCTGACCGCGAGCTGGGCCAGCTCGGGGCGATCGTCGGAGGGCTGAAGCACCGACCACTGCTGGCCCAACAGCTCCACCAGCGGCAGGCCGCGATGGACCGGAGTCTGGCCGTGATCGGCGACGAGGATCAGCGCGTGCTCGTCGAGGAACGACTCCAGCCCCCCGGCCGCCTCGAGGAACTTCGCGAAGCAGCCGTCCGCCTTGGCGATCGACTCGACGCTGGCTTCGGGCCCGTGCTTGTGCGAGTAGTTGTCGTTGTCCGGCAGCGAGAGCAGGAGGAAGTCGAAGAGGTCCTGCTTGACCAGCGCCGCAGCGCAGCAGGCGGCGTAGTCGTCGCGCACCCCGGGGATCGAGGTCGACTTGCACGGGACCTCGCGGCTGGCGTAGAGATCGCCGTAGAAGAGGTCGGTGGGACCCCAGGTGTGGTGCTGGAACTTGAGCCTGGTCGCGTCAACGGCGCGGCGCAGGAGGCCGTCGAGCGAGACTTCGTGGCGGTGGCGGCCACGGTAGATCAGGAACGGAGTGCAGGCCGTGCGCGCGCCGGCGTCGTCGAGGCGCTCGAACAGCGTCTCCACCTCGGGGCTGAGGTGGGCGAGGTTCATGTTGTAGACGAGGTCGTAGAGGGCGCGAAAAACGCCGAAGGCCCGGGTCGCGTCGAGCGAGGAGCCGTACTCGACGTAGCGGCGCTCGAGCCGGTGGTACCAGTTCATGCCGCTGATCCAGTGACGGTCGGAGCCGACGCCGGTGACCATCTCCGAGCAGGCGACCGGCGTTACCGAGGGGAAGCTGGAGACGCAGTCGGGAATCAGGACGCCGCGCTCCAGCAGGGCGGCGAAGGTCGGGGCGCGTTCCTCGGCGATCGCGCGCTGGAGCATGTCGGTGCGCAGCGAGTCGACGTAGGTCAGCACCAGCTTCTTCTTGGCGACCGACATGGCCCGAATGATCGCGGACCGCAGCGGCCGGCTAGCGCAGGACGCGGAGGCCGGCGTGCTTGCGCTGGGCGCGGCGGTGGCGGGAGATGCCGAGCCAGGCCAGAGCGATCGCCACCAGGATCACCCCGACCGGCACCAGGAGCGCGACGGCGATCACGAGCAGGGCCGCGAGGGCGACGAGGAAGCCGAGCGCGCCGGAGCCGCTGCCCTCGCGGCGGCTGGCGCCGAAGACGAGGTCGCTGATCACCGGGCAGGCGGCGGCCGCGCCAATCAGCGCCAGCAGCGCGCCGAGCGGCCCGTCGAGCAGAAACCCGACGACGAGCCCGATCACTGCCGCGAGCAGGGTCATCCGGCCGCGGGCAGATCCATGGGTGCCGGTGGTGCCGGCGAGCATGCCGATCGCGATGCCGATACCGAGCAGGGTGAGAATGTCCACGTGCGAAAACCTAACCTCCCGAGCGCCGCGGCGTCGATCCGCCACACTTCCGGGATGAGCGAAGTGCCCCAACCGCCGCACCGGCGCCGCGCCCACACCAGCACCCGCGACCTCGCGCGCTACGCCGACCTCTTCGCCGAGCGGACCACGGTGATGCGGTCCTCGGCGATGCGCGACCTGATGGCGATCACCGCCCGGCCGGAAGTGATCTCGCTCGCCGGGGGGCTGCCGGACACCTCGACCTTTCCGCCCCAGAGCTTCGCCGCGCAGATGACCCGGATCGCCCAGGAGTCCGCCGCGGAGGCGCTCCAGTACGGGCCGACCGAGGGCTTCGAGGAGACCAAGGACTGCATCCTCGAGGTGATGGCGGCGGAGGGGATGCTGCCGGACCCCGACGACATCATCGTCACCACCGGCGGCCAGCAGGCGATCGACCTCGTCTGCAAGACCCTGGTCGACCCAGGCGACGTCGTCATCTGCGAGGCGCCCACCTACCCGGGCGCGGTTCCCGTCTTCTGCAGCTACCAGGCGGACGTGGTCCAGGTCGAGTGCGACGAGGACGGGATGCGGGTCGAGGAGCTGGAACCGCTGCTCGAGAGCCTCCGGGGCGAAGGCAGGCGGCCCAAATTCGTCTACTCGGTGCCGAGCTTCCAGAACCCGGCCGGGGTGACAATGTCGCTCCAGCGGCGCCAGCGGCTGGTCGAACTGGCGCGGATGCACGAGCTGCTCGTGGTCGAGGACAACCCCTACGGGCTGCTGCGCTACGGCGGCGAGCCGCTGCCGCCGCTCTACCAGCTCGACGGCGGCGACTTCGTGATCTACATCGGCACCTTCTCGAAGATCCTCTCCCCCGGCATCCGCCTCGGCTGGGCCGTGGCGCCACCGCCGGTGATGGAGAAGATCGTCCTCGGCAAGCAGGCCGCCGACCTCTGCACCTCGACCTTGACCCAGTACTTCGTCCGCGAGTACTTCGCCGAAGGGCGCTGGCGGCAGTACGTCGACGACCTGGTCGAGATCTACCGCGTTCGCCGCGACACGATGCTGGCTGCGCTGGAGGAGCACTTCCCAGCCGAGGCGACCTGGACCGAGCCGCATGGAGGCCTGTTCATCTGGGCGACCCTGCCGGAGTACATCGACACCGGCGACCTGCTCGCCAAGGCGCTGCGGGCCGACGTCGCCTTCGTCCCCGGCCAGGCTGCCTACGTCGACGAGCGCGGACGCAACTCGATGCGCCTCAACTTCTCCGGCGTCGACGAGACCGAGATCCGCGAGGGCATCCTTCGCATCGGCAAGGTCATCGCCGACCAGGTCGACCTCTACGGGGCGCTGACCGGGGAACATCGCCTCCCCGGGCGCGGCGCCGCCTCGCCCGAGGCCGGCGCGGAGGTCCTGCCCTTCCGCAAAGCGGGCGAGGGCTCGGGGTGAAGGTCGCCGTCCTCAAGGGCGGGCGCTCGCTGGAGCGCGTGGTCTCGCTGCGCTCCGCCGCCCGGGTCGAGGACGCGCTCGAGCGCCTTGGGCATGAGGTGCTGGCGATTGACGTCGGCGCCGATCTCGTCAAGCGGCTGAGCGCCGAAGAGCCCGATGTCGCCTTCGTCGCCATGCATGGGGTCGGCGGCGAGGACGGCACCGCCCAGGAGCTGCTCGAGATCCTCGGCATCCCCTTCACCGGTCCCGGCGCCGCCGCCTGCGCTCGCTGCATGGACAAGGTCCTGGCCAAGCATGCGATGCGCGAGGCTGGGATCCCGACCCCGGACTGGTTCGCCTTCAACGAGACCGCCTTCCGCGAGCTCGGCGCCGCCGACACGCTCGGCCGGCTCGAGCACCGCCTCGGCTTCCCGCTGGTCGTGAAGCCAAGCCGCGGCGGCTCCTCCCTGGGGGTCAAGTTCGCGGCATCGGCGGGCGAGATCCCGCAGGCTCTCGTCTCCGCCTTCAGCTACGACGGGCGGGTGCTGCTGGAGCGCTTCGTTGACGGCAGGGAGCTCGCGGTGAGCGTGCTCGGCGACGAGGCGCTGCCCGTGGTCGAAGCGATCCCGGCGGATGGAGATCGCTACGACTTCGAGGCGCGCTACGCGATCGGGCGAACCCACTTCGTCTGCCCGGCCGAGCTCACCGACGCCGATCGGCGCGCTGTAACCGAGGCGGCGCTGGACACCTACCGCGCCCTCGGTTGCACCGGCTTCGCTCGCGTCGACCTGATTCTCGGCGCCGACGGTCCCTGGGTGCTCGAGGCCAACGCGATCCCCGGCCTCACCGACACCAGCCTGCTGCCCCAGGCGGCCGAGGC
>DATAIY010000415.1:0-3094 GCA_036262475.1 Solirubrobacterales bacterium | reverse complement strand
CAGCTCGGCGATGCGACCGTCGCGGACGACGATGTCGTGGACGCCCTCAATGCCGGCTACCGGATCGAGCACCGTCACCCGCCGCAGGACGAGGTGGGCGTCCTCGCCGGCGCGGACGTCGAGGAGGTCGGTGAGGCTCATGCCGGCTGTCCGATCGGGGTCGGGCTCGGTTCGTCGTCGCTGACCGGTGCCGGGCGCTCGCTCCCGGCCAGCAGCTCGTAGAGGATCGCCATCCGCACCACCAGGCCGGCGGCGACCTGCTCGGTGATCAGCGACTGCGGCGAGTCGATCGCCTCGCCGGAGAGCTCGACGCCGCGGTTGACCGGGCCGGGGTGCATCAGCAGCTGGCGCGGGTTGAGCCGGCGGGTGTCGATCTGGAACGTGGCCGCGTACTCGCGCAGCGAGGGGACGAAGCTCTCGCTCATCCGCTCCTGCTGCATCCGCAGCGCGTAGACGACGTCGGCCTCGCCGATCTGCTCGAGCGAGTGCGAGACCTCGCAGCCGAGCTCCTCGATCCCGCGCGGGATCAGCGTCGGCGGGCCGCAGACCGTGACCTCCGCCCCCATCCGCTGGAAGGCGATCAGGTTGGAGCGGGCGACGCGGCTGTGGAGCACGTCGCCGACGATCCAGATCCGCTTGCCGTCCAGCGAGCCGAGCCGGCGGCGCAGGGTGTAGACGTCGAGCAGCGCCTGGCTCGGGTGCTCGTGCTTGCCGTCGCCGGCGTTGATCACCGCGGCGGCGGTCCAGCCGGCGACCATCTGGGCGGCGCCGGCGTAGGGGTGGCGGATCACGATCGCCGCCGGGTCGTAGGCCGAGAGCGTCGCGACCGTGTCCTTCAGCGACTCGCCCTTGTCGACCGAGGAGCCCGCCGCCTTGACCGAGACCAGGTCGGCGGAGAGCCGCTTGGCGGCCAGCTCGAAGGAGCTGCTGGTGCGCGTGCTCGACTCGTAGAAAAGCGTGACGACGGTGCGGCCGCGCAGGGTCGGCACTTTCTTGATGTCGCGGCGACCCACCTCGGCGAAGCTCTCGGCGCGGTCGAGGATCGCCTCGATCTCATCCCGCGAGAGCTGCTCGATGGCCAGCAGGTGCTTCATGCCAGCGCCTCCGCCGGGCGAGCGTCGGAGATTGTCACCCGGTCGACCCCGTCGCTCTCCTCGAGGCTGACATTGACCCGCTCGCCATGGGCGGTCGGCAGGTTCTTGCCGACGTAGTCGGGCCGGATCGGCAGCTCGCGATGACCGCGGTCGCAGAGGACGGCGAGCTGGACCCGGCGCGGGCGGCCGTAGTCGAAGAGGGCGTCGATCGCGGCCCGCACCGTGCGGCCGGTGAAGAGGACGTCGTCGACGAGGACGACCGTACGCTCGCTGAGGTCGAAATCGAGGTGGGAGGCATGGACGACCGGCTGGGAGGCGGGCGACTTGGCGCCGACGTCGTCGCGGTAGAAGGAGATGTCGATGTCGCCGATCGGCAGCTCGGTGCCGGTCAACTCGCCGATGAAGAGGAGGAGGCGCTGGGCGAGAAGCGCTCCGCGGGTGTGGATGCCGACGACGGCGAGAGCCTCGGGCTGCGGGTTCTTCTCGACGATCTCATGCGCGATTCGCCGTAGCGTTCGCCTCAGATCGTCGTGCTCCAGCACGACCTTCTCGCTCACTCTTTGCTTCCTTCCTGGCCTCTCGGGACCGGGTTAAAGGACGCCCTCAGCGTAGCAGCGAGGGTCGACGCCGTCAGCCGTCGGCGTTCGAATCTTCGCGCTTTTCGCGAGCTCCGCCGGGCACCAGCTTCGGCCCGCCGCGCTCGGGGAACGGGATTTCGACCACGTCGAAGTCACGCGGGGCGATCGTCGGCTGGAAGACCTCCTGGGCCTCCTCGAGGACCTTGCCGACGTGGTAGCGGGATGAGATGTGGACCAGAGCCAGCAGCTTCACGTGGGCCTCGGCGGCCACGGCGGCGGCTTGGCCGGCGGTCGAGTGGCCGGTCTCGGCGGCGCGCTGTACCTCCTCCTCGGCGAAGCTGGCGTCGTGGACCAGCAGCTCGGCGTCGGCGGCGGCCGCGACCGTCGCCGGCGAGGGCGCGGTGTCGCCGGTGAGGACGACCGTGCGGCCGGCCCGGCCCGGCCCCATCACCTGCTCCGGCGTGACCGGGCCGCCGGCGCCGCGCACCTCCTCCCCCCTCTGCAGCGCTGCGAAGGCCGGCCCTTCGGGCACCCCAGCGGCGATCGCGGCGGCGGGGTCAAAACGCCCCGGCCGCTCCTCCTCGACCAGCGCGTAGCCGCTGGCGCTCACGCTGTGGGCGGCTTCGAAGGACTGGACCTCGTAGCCGTCGTGGCCCACCGCGTCTCCCGGCGCCAATTCGACCAGCTCGAGACCGAAGCCGAGCCGGCCGATCAGCGGATTCAGCACGCCGAAGAGCTCCCGCAGCCCAGGCGGACCATGGACCAACAGCGGCTTCTCGCGGTCGGTCAGGTCATAGGTCTTGAGCAGGCCGGGCAACCCGAGGATGTGGTCGGCGTGGAAGTGGGTGAGGTAGATCTCATCGACCTGGACGAGGCCGAGCGAGCGCTGCAGCTGGCGTTGGGTCCCTTCGCCGCAGTCGAACAGCAGCCGCTCCCCCCCGCGCGCGATCAGCACGCTGGCGGTCGAGCGCCGCGCCGAGGGCACCGAGCCGCCGGTGCCGAGGAAGATCGCCGAGAGATCCATCGGCGCCGAGCCTAACGCGACCTGCGTGCTACGCAGTGCCAGCCGTGCTGGGTCCCAGGCAGCACGGCTAGACTGGCCCGAGTCCGCGCCCGTAGCTCAGCTGGATAGAGCGCTACCCTCCGGAGGTAGAGGCCACAGGTTCGAATCCTGTCGGGCGCGTCGAAGTGACCGGGCTAGGCGGTCTTGAAGCGGGCACGCCACTGGTCGCGATCGAACCGGGCCGGCTCGGTTTCGTCGAGAAAACGCTGCAGCGTCGCGATGAAGCTCCCGGGACTCTCCAACTGCGGCACGTGACCTACCCCCGCGAAGACCTCGAGGCGGCTGTTCGGGAGCTCGCGGTGAGCCTCTTCCGCGTGGGAGACGGGAATAATCGGATCCCGGTCGCCCCAGATGATCAG
>DATAIY010000414.1:0-3116 GCA_036262475.1 Solirubrobacterales bacterium | reverse complement strand
GGGCGCGGCAGACGTCGACGTCGAGGACACCGGGGGTGTTGGCGGCACCCTCGCCGGCAATGCGCTCTCGCTCGCCGCGGCTCGTGCCACGCTGGACGAGGTTCTCGACGACTCCGCCTGGGAGCGGACCGAGCCGCTTGCGACCCGCTTCGCCGCGGGCGTCGAGGGGGCCCTGCGCCGTCACGGGGCCGGCTGGCACGTGGTCCAGCTCGGCTGCCGGGCCGAGTACCGATTCTCCCCGCAACCGCCGCGCAACGGCGGCGAGGCGGCCGAGCTCGCCGACGCGGAGCTGGAGCGCTACCTGCACCTCTACGCGCTCAACCGCGGCGTCCTCGTCACTCCCTTCCACAACATGGCGCTGATTTCCCCGGCGACGCGGCCGGATCAGGTCGACCGCCACACCGAGGCTTTCGAAGGCGCATTGGGCGAGTTGTTCGCCTGAGCTCTCCGGCGCCTACTTCGCCTGGGTCACCGCGATCGCGACCGACACCGTCGAGGCCGGCGTGCAGGCCGGGTCGCCGAAGACCTTGACGGCGACGGTCTGGGTGACGCCGGGGCTGGCGAGGCCGATCGGGGCGGTGGCGCCGGTGACCGGGATGAGGCCGGTAGGTCGAGTGGCGCTGGGAGCGAACGCGCGGACCGCCAGCGCGCCTTCGGCGACGTCCCACTCGCTGCCGTTGACGAAGGGGACGATCCGCGGTTGGCAGACTTTTTCTCCCACCCGAGCCAGGTCGTTGCCCTTCGCTTCGACGCTGAGCAGGTCGGCGGTTGCGGCCGCGGGCGTGAAGGTGGTGGTGCCTGAGAGAGGCACGGAGATCGGTTCGGCACCCGAGGCCGGGACCGGGCCGCCGCTGGCGCTGGCGATGAGGTTGGTGCCGGTGGCGAGCTTGGCGAAGCTGACCGAGCCGGCTTTGATCTTCGGTTCCGTCACCGCGTTGGCCCTGATCTTCACCCCGGTTACCGCATTGCGCTTGATTTTCCCGGCCGTGACCGCATTCGCCTTCAGGTTCTTGGTGCCGATCCGCCCGGCCGCCCAGACGACGCCGCTCAGGGCCAGGGTTGCGACCACGTTCGCATAGGTCATCCGCCGCCTCACCGAACGCATAAGTCCAGCCTCCTCATCGCTTGGGATTCCTTTGCCCAACTTATCGATGCCAATCCCCGGAACAGGCGAGGGCGCCGCGAGTAGCGGCGTCGGTCTTCCGCGAGCGAATAGGCGGCGAGCCCCTCTGGTCGCCCGGACCGCCCTCGGCGACGCTTCTCGGACCTTGAAAGCGAAGCGTGAAAAGGGGTTCGAAATGTTGAAGAGGCGCGACCGGCACCGCCAGCTACGAACCGAGCGCGATCAGCCAGCTCGAACCCGGCTTCCTCGACGCCGCAGCGGGAAACTTCCACCTCGTCTCCGGTTCGCCGCTGATCGATGCCGGCGACCCGGCGGCACCGGCCGGGGGTGAGCTCGAGATCGATGGCGAGCTCCGGGGCGCATCCCCACTATGTCCGACCGCGGCGGGCCGCCGTGACATCGGCGCCGACGAGGTCGTTCCCCCTGCGCGCCGCCGGCCGGGCAGGGAGCGCCGGCCGGCGACCTGGCCGGGACGGGTGCGTCGAAGGAACCCCCGCACACCCCCGCGCAGAAGAAGCGCCGCCGGGCCGCCTTCCGGCTCGGGCGAGCCGTCTATCCTTTGCCCCGAGCGATGAGGCTCGCTCCCTAACCGTGGCTTCGGGCCGCTGATGGCCTCTACCAACGTCCACCGACGCTGATAGGAGGCTCGCTCAGAATGCAAATGCCGCGACTGGACCGCAGGGAGATGGCGGCGATCTACGCCGGCGGCTTGGTTGGCGCGCTCGCCCGGGTCGGGTTGGCGCAAGCCGCTCCGCACGGAGCCAACGCCTGGCCCTGGGCGACTTTCGGAGCCAACATGGCCGGCGCGCTCCTGCTCGGCTACTTGGTGACCAGGCTGCAGGAGCGGCTGCCGCCGTCGAGCTACCGGCGCCCCTTCCTCGGGACCGGGCTCTGCGGCGCCCTGACGACCTTTTCAACGCTCCAGCTCGAGTTGTTCGAGATGCTCGACGCCAGCCATCTCGGCCTCGCGGTCGCGTACGCCTCGGCGACCCTGATCGGCGGCTTCGCCTGCGTGCACCTGGCGACGGCGGCGGTGCGGCGGACGAGGTTGGTGCGGTGAGCGCGCCGACCTGGATCGGGGTCGCGCTGGTCGGGGGGGTCGCGGCGCTGGCTCGCTTCACGCTCGATCTGGCGGTGTCGGACCGCGTCGCCGGCGCGTTCCCGGTGGGAACGCTGGCGGTCAACCTCAGCGGTACCGCCGTGCTCGGTTTCGTCTCCGGCGTCGCCCTGCACGGAGCGGCGCTGACGATCGTCGCCGGCGGCGGCCTTGGCTCCTACACGACCTTCTCGACCTGGATGTTCGAGTCCCAGCGGCTCGGCGAGGTCGGCGACGCGCGGGCGCTCTGGCTGAACATCAGCCTCTCGCTTCTCGCTGGCCTGGCGGCGGTGGCGTTCGGCCACTGGATCGGAGGGCTGCTGTGAGCACCAGCACGGGCGAGGATGCGCTCAAGCTTGGCTTCTACTTCGGCGAGCACGACCGCCACCGGGGCCGCTTTCTCTCCGAGGCCGTCCTCGACCTCTTCGAGCGGCGGGGGCTCGCCGCCGGCGTGCTGCTGCGCGGGGCGGAGGGCTTCGGCGCGAAGCACCACCTCCAGAGCGACCGCCTGCTCTCGCTCTCCGAGGACCTGCCGCTCCTGGCGATCGCGGTCGACCGCGCCGAGCGGCTCGAGCCCGTCGCCGCCGAGTTGGCGGCGATCGCCGGCGAGGGCCTGCTGACGATGGAGCGCGCACGTCTGGTCGGGGACGATCGCCGTCCCGAGGACGAGCCCCACCGCGAGGTGAAGCTGACGGTCTACCTGGGACGCGGCGCCCGGCGCGGTGGCTCGCTGGCCCATGTAGGTGTCGTCACCGCGCTGCACCGCCACGGGGTCGGCGGGGCGACGGCGCTGGTCGGCGTCGACGGCGCAGCCTCCGGGCGGCGCCTCCGCGCCCGCTTCTTCGCCGCCAACAGCTGGGTGCCGGCGATGGTCGTCGCGGTCGGTGAGCGCCAGCG
>DATAIY010000413.1:0-5582 GCA_036262475.1 Solirubrobacterales bacterium | reverse complement strand
GCTTTAATTTTGAACTTGGCCGGGATTTCCGCCACCCCCTTGGTAGGCCGTCTTGTCGACCTTGCCGACGATCCAGACCTGGTAGCCGTTTTCCCGGTCGAGCGTGATCGGGTAGCTGCCCTTGGCGGTGATCGCGACCTTGCCGAGGTCGGGCGTGGTTTCCGAGCAGTTGGCGGTTTCGGGCCCGGTTTCGGTCCTGAAGTGGATGTTGCTGACCGCGTTCGCCTTCTTGTTCACGGTGAGGCCACCCCGGTTCCCCGAGGATCTTGTACCGGCCCGACGGCGGGCGCGGGACGCCAAAAGCGAGGGCGGCGGCCGGAATGGCGACCGCGACCATGGCACGGCGACCGAGATGGCGATCGGTTTGCGCATGCGGGGAAGGGAACCTATGGAGCGCCAGCGCCCGCCGACTTGGCGGGGGACAGCGGGTGCTCCTTGGCCCAACTCGCGATCGCGCCCGAGCCGGAGACCACCTCGCCGCTGTCGAGGACGAGAATCGGCACCTCGTTGGTGCCGCTCAGCTCCTTGACCTCGGCCCGATCCTCGTCGCGGCTGCCCCAGGTCCAGGGCATTCCGCGGTATCCCCTGACGGTTCGCAACTCGTACTCATACCCGGCAGCATCGAGCGCCTTCCCGGCCTTGGCGCAGGGGTGGGCGAAGCTCGGCCCCGCTTTCCTTTTCGCACAGGTGTAGAGGATCACGCCGCCGACCATACCTCAGGAGCGCAGCGCTTCGACCCGCTCGAAGATCTCGGGCAGGTGGGTGAGGTAGGCGCCGAAGTCGAAGACCGCGTCGAGCTCGAGCTCCGGCGCCGCCTCGGAGAGCAGGTCGCGGAACTCGGTGCGGGTATCCCAGGCGCGCTGGGCGTTTTCCTGGACGACCCGGTAGGCGTCGTCGCGGGTCATCCCCGACTCGACCAGTGCGGTCAGCGCCCGCTGGCTGAAGAGGGCGCCGTGGGTGAGCCCGAGGTTCTCCCGCATCCGCTCGGGGTTGACGGTCATCCCGGCGGCCACCTCGGCCGCCAGGTCCTGCATGTAGTCGAGCAGGATTGTCGCGTCGGGCAGGATCACTCGCTCGGCGCCCGAGTGGGAGATGTCGCGCTCGTGCCAGAGGGCGACGTTCTCGACCCCAGCCTGGGCGTAGCCGCGCAGCACCCGCGCCAACCCGGTGATCCGCTCGGTGCGGATCGGGTTGCGCTTGTGCGGCATCGCCGAGGAGCCCTTCTGGCCGGCGGCGAACGGCTCTTCGACCTCGCGCACCTCGGTCCGCTGCAGGTTTCGGATCTCGGTCGCGAAGCGCTCCAGCCCGGCGCCCGCGATCGCGATCGCCGCGGTCAGCACCGCGTGGCGGTCGCGAGGCACGACCTGGGTGGCGACATCCTCGCGCCCGAGCCCCAGCCGCTCCATCACCCGCGCCTCGACCGCCGGCGGGATTGAGGCGTAGGTCCCGACCGCGCCCGAGAGCTTGCCGAAGGCGAGCTGCTCGAAGGCGGCGACGAGACGCTCGACGTTGCGCTCCGCCTCGAAGGCGAAGCCGGCGAGTCGCAGGCCGAAGGTGGTCGGCTCGGCGTGGACGCCGTGGGTGCGACCGACGCAGAGCGTGTCGCGGTGCTCCAGCGCCCGCTCGAGCAGGGCGTCGCGGTACGCGCGGGCCCCGGCGACGAGGATCTCGCCGGCCCGGCGCAGCTGCAGCGCCAGCGCCGTGTCGAGGACGTCGGAAGAGGTGAGCCCGTAGTGGATCCAGCGGCCGTGCTCGCCGACCGAGGCGGCGACGACGTCGACGAAGGCGGCGACGTCGTGGTCGGTGACCCGCTCGCGCTCCTCGACCGCCTCGACCGTGAAGGCGGCCTTTGCGCGTGCCGCCGCGGCTGCCTCGCGCGGCACCACCCCCTCCTCGGCCCAGGCCTCGGTCGCCGCCAGCTCGACCTCCAGCCAGCACTCCATCTTGGCCTGCGGAGTCCAGATCGCCCCGATCTCGGGGCGGGTGTAGCGCGGGATCATGCGTTGATGATCCGCGCGGCGAGGATGCCGGCGTTCTTGGCGCCATCGATCGCCACGCAGGCGACGGGTATCCCGGGCGGCATCTGCACCGCGGAGAGCAGGGCGTCGAGACCGCCGAGCGCCTTGCCGAGGATCGGCACGCCGATCACCGGCAGGTCGGTGTGGGCGGCGGCCACCCCGGGCAGAGCCGCCGACATCCCGGCCCCGGCGATGATCACCTTCATGCCTCTCATCCTCGCGTTGGTGCAGTACTCGCGGACCATCTCGGGATCTCGGTGGGCGCTCATCACCCGCACCTCGCAGAGGATTCCCGCCTCTTCGAGGGCCTTCTCGGCCGGCTGCATCTTGTCCATGTCGTTCTTCGAGCCCATGATGATCCCGACCAGGGGAGTCTCGGCGTCGATCTCCTCGATCTCCTCGAGCACCTCTGGCAGCGTGGACTCGTCCGGCTGCGATTGCTCTGAGATCCCGCTCGTCGGAGTCGGCTGCGGCCTTGAGATCTCGCTCATCTCGTTCCTCTCTGGATTTAGCTGGGGACCCGCTCGAGGGCGCGGGCGGCGATGTCGGTGCGGATCTGCATTCCCTCGAAGGAGATCCGGCTCGCCGCATCGTACGCTCGATCGCGTGCCTCGGCCAGGCTCGCGCCCAGCGCCGTCACGTTGAGGACGCGGCCGCCGGCGGTGACGATCTCGCCGTCGCGCTTCGCCGTCCCGGCGTGGGTGACCTCGGCCAGCTCGGCGGCCTCGTCGAGGCCGCCGATGACGTCGCCGCTCGAGGAGCTCTCCGGGTACCCGGCAGATGCCAGGACCAGGGTCACCGCCCAGTCAGAGTCGAACTCGGCCGACATCCCGGCGAGCCCGCCCGGCTCGCGGGCGGCGAGAAAGAGGTCGACGAGGTCCGAGCGCAACCGCGGCAGCACCGCCTGCGTCTCGGGGTCGCCGAAACGGGCGTTGAACTCCAGCACCTTGGGGCCGTCGGCGCCGATCATCAGGCCGGCGTAGAGGACCCCGTGGAAGGGCCGTCCGCGGCGAGCCATCGCGGCGAGGATCGGCCGGTGGACGCTGGCGACGATCTCCGCGACCTCGGCCTGCCCGAAGCCCGGCACCGGCGAGTAGCTGCCCATGCCGCCGGTGTTCGGGCCCCGGTCGCCGTCGAAGATCCGCTTGTAGTCATGCGCCGGCGCCAGCGGCACGACGTTCTCGCCGTCGCAGATCGCCAGCAGCGAGAGCTCCTCGCCCTCGAGGAACTCCTCGAGCACGACGGTGGTCTGGCCGAAGCGCTGCTCGGTGAAGAAGACCTCGACCGCCGCTCGGGCCTCGGCTTCGGTGGCGCAGAGGATCACCCCCTTGCCGGCGGCGAGGCCGTCGGCCTTCAGCACCGCCGGGTAGGAGGCGCAGGCGAGGTGCTCGACGGCTTCCTCACGACTGCGCAGGAGGACGTATCCGGCGCTCGGCACCCCCGCCTCCTTCATCAGCTCCTTCGCGAACGCCTTCGAGCCCTCCAGCTCGGCCGCCGCGGCGCTGGGGCCGAATGCCGGCACCCCCGCCTGCTCGAGGGCGTCGACGACGCCGGCGACCAGCGCCACCTCGGGCCCGACCGCGACCAGGCCTACCCGGCGCTCCTTCGCGGCCGCGACGATCGCCGTGACGTCGGCGGCGCCGACGTCCGGCAGGCACTCGGCCTCGGCCGCGATCCCGGCGTTGCCGGGGGCGCAGAGAACCTCGGGGGCGTGGGCCGAGCGTCGCAGCGCCCGCACCATCGCGTGCTCGCGACCCCCCCCGCCGACGACCAGTGCCTTCAACGATCGATCAGAGCGCTCCGGCCAGGTCCTCGGCCGGCATCGCGGTCAGCGTCTGCGAGGTCATCGTGCCGCGGGACCCGAGCTCGACGGAGACCTTGGCCATCGTCTTCTCGTCGGGCGCCTCGATCACGGTGACGAAGTCGTACTGGCCCAGCGTCGCGTACTGGGCGAGAACCTTGGCGCCGATCTGCTCCACCTCTTTGTTCACCTCGGCGACTCTGCCGGGGTTGTTCTTCAGCGTCCGCACGCCCTCGGCGGTCAGGTTGGTCAGCATCAGGTAGGTAGGCATCTCCCGCTCCCTTTTTCGAGGTTGGGGAACAAGATAGCCGCCGGTCGGGCCAGCCGGGGGCGCGGAGGGTCAGTAGCCGGTGGGGTGGCGCACGACGAAGCCTTCCGGGTAGGGAGGCTCGGCGTGCCAGCGGGGCCCGGTTCCGGCGGCGTCGCCGACGGTGTCCCAGCGCAGGCCGGCGATCACGGCGTAGGTGTGGGTGGCGCTGGCGTAGATCGTGATCCACTTGCCGGGACCCGGTTCGCCGTAGGTCTCCAGCGAGCCCGAGGTCAGCGGGGTGTCGAGCAGCCCGGCGCCGTAGAGCGCGAAGCTGACGGCGCCCGAGCAGTCGTATCCGTAGGAGTACCAGGAGCCGTGGCCGCCGCCCCAGACGTAGGGGGTGGTCGAGATCGAGTTGGCCGCCGCGATCGCCGCCTTGACCGCGGGAGGTGCACTGCGGGGGGCGCTGGCGAGGCCGTCGCCGGTGAGGACGGCGCTGGGGCCGGGAGTTTCGAATCCGGTCGCGAGTGGCGCCACTCGCCAGTCGACGTAGCTGACCTTGCAGTTACCTTCGATCTGTTCGGCCTGCTGCATCACCTCCTGGACGTACCACTCGGCCTGGTTGTGGGTGAAGATGCCGGCGCTGAGACTGCCGCGAGACCAGATCTCGCGAGCCAGCGTCGCCGCCGAGTCGGCTGGGTCGGCGGGGCGGATGTGACCGTCTTCGTCGCCGTCGACCGCGTACTTGCGCCACTCGGACGGGTCGAGCCCAAGTGGCCCTTCGCTGTTCATCTCCTTCTTGTTCATGCCCTTGCCGAAGTTCGACTCCAGCCGGGCGACCGCGGCCAGAGCCCAGACGCCGCGCTTGCCGAGTTCGTAGCGGGCGGCGGCGTTCTCGAAGGCGGTCAGGTAGTCGGCGGGGACTTCCTTCTTCCAGTCCGGCGCGGGGCTGCACTTCAGGACCTGGATCTGCGGCCCCAGCCCGGCGGCGTTGAAACCGGGCCCACCGACTTCCTGCGCGTAGCAGCCGGCGTTGGCGAGAACCTCGCTGACGTACCAGTCGGCGTGGTTGTAGGCGAAGATCGCGCCGTAGGTGTCGGCGGGCATGCCGGCGATGCTGAGGTAGCTGGCGGCGGCGAAGATCGCGTCTTCGGGGTTTAAGGGGTCCTTGACCCCGTCGCCATTGGCGTCGACTCCATATTCTTCCCAGCTCGCCGGCATGAACTGCATCCAGCCCTCGGCGCCGGCTGAGGAGATGTTGAGATTGGTGCCGAAACCGGTCTCGACCTCGTTGATGCCGGCCAGCACCGCCGGCCCCTGCGGCCCGAGTCCGTACTTGGCGGCGGCCCGCTGGTAGATCGGGATCAGGACCGGGGGAACGCCGGTCGCGGCGCAGCTGGAGGTCGGCAGCGAGGGGATCGCCAACGCCTTCGAGGAATTCGGTGCCTTGACCGCACCCTTGGAGCCTTTTTCGACCGGAGCTTCTTCGGCTTCTTCGGCTTCTTCGGCTTCG